>JAGQQB010000008.1 GCA_020426425.1 Planctomycetaceae bacterium
ATCAGTGTGAACTCGTCGCCTCCCAGTCGGGCGACTGAATCGTAGTTGCGAACATTGGCGAGTAGAACGTCGGCGGTCCCTCGGATCAGCTTGTCGCCAACCAGATGACCTTTTGTATCGTTCAGCCGTTTGAAGTTGTCGCAGTCCATGAAGACGACCGTGATCGGCGAGTTCGTCCGTGTCCCGCGATTCGCTTCCGCAGCGAGTCGCGCCTCGAAACCCCGCCGATTCAGAAGGCCGGTCATCCCGTCCGTTTCCGCGTGATAGTTGGCCGAGTCAATGTTCGTGCGGCTTTGTGTGTTGACCCAGGCAAAGAGAAAAATCATTAGCGGTCCGATGAGCGCCGAGGCGGAATCGAACGACCCGGTCGCAGTCCCGCGCAGTAACCAGGGGGTGATCCAACCCGCCGTCGCCAGAGCACCAATCACGACCGCGCCAGTCCGGCGATAGAACCATGCGATCCAGCCCGCCTGCGGCAGGCAAATCGCGGTCGCGAGCAACGGCATCTGGAACCACCCGCCGAGCAATCCCGCGCACAGGGGTACGGTCAGAAACCCAACATTGATGATGGGACTCCAACTGACCTGTTCTGGTGATGGTCGCGGCTGCATCACAAGTCTCGGAAACGAGGGGGACGGGGGGTGAAATCCTTGTGAGATCAAGCGCGTGCGTGCCCTGCGAGAGGACTGCAGCGCCACCAGTGAGTCCGCAACGAGGCGGGAAGTTGCCCCGGTGCGATTGACCGCTAACGGACTTCCGGTTGCTCGCCTGCAACACCGGCACTACTGGCGTCCTTATGAATGGCACGATAGACCTCTTCGCGATGGATGCTCACATCCTTCGGCGCGTCAATCCCCAGACGAACCTTGTCCCCCTGAATGGAAACGACCATTAACGTGATCGAGTCCCCGATGATGATCTTCTCATCCTGTTTGCGACTGAGTACGAGCATTGTCCTGTCCTGATTTAGGCGTCATGCGAAGTTCCCCTTCCTCCGTTGGTTGGTGGAACTCTCAACGCTAGCTCACGTCGCGAAAAAGCAACGCTGGGGAAACGACGGAATATGCAGGGTTCACGTCCGCTACACTGGTCAGCACGGTCGTCGGGCATCTAAGGGTTATGCCGACTTCGCCCGGCAGGACCGCAACCTGTTCGCTGCAGAGAGGTTGACGCACCGTGACCGCGCTCTCAGCAGTTTCCCTCCATGCCAGCCACGGAGCTGCCAATGCGGCAACAGGCGACGAATTCTCCCTGAAAGAGCGATGCCGGGAAGCGACACGGGGGTGATGAATGCACCTCGCAGCGGCAACCATGAGAGTCCCGCTGACCCGCAAATGACCACATCCAGCACGGATTTCACACCAGCCATTGCCGATCCATGGTTGACATGGGTGTGCTGGAGCCGACAATTCTGAATACGGGACGGTTTGTCTACGCCACCACCCGCTTGCTTACTTGCTTCTTGGTCACGATATGGGTTCCATCACCGCCAAGCTAATTCCCCTCGACGGATCCGCACCGATTTCTATCGTGCGCGATGTGACCGTCGTTGGGCGAAAGTCGGGCCTCTGCGATGTGATTCTCAATCACCCCAGTGTGTCCAAGTTGCATTGCATCATCGCCAAGACCGATGGATTGCTCTTTGTTCGCGACTTGGGCAGCACGAATGGAACCAAGGTGAACGGTCAACGCGTGACACGCGGCGCCCTACTGCCGGGCGATGAGATTGCATTTGCCTCGGCCAAGTACCGCATTCAGCTTGGTCCAGGCGAAGCGCCGGTCACTTCCTATGACCACACCGAAGCGATCCCGGCCTATCCTCAACTGATCGATGAACAGGAAGAGTTGATTGGCTCTGTCTCCGACAGTGCCAGCGACATCCGCATTAAGCCGGATGATTCGCATGTCGAAATCTTTGACTAGGCGCGACCGCTCGATGGTGGCATGTGAGAAGGTCGCTGAGCGCTGAACAGGTTGAATTGGCTGGCCCCTCATCGAGGGTGACGGTCATCGATGGTGACTCCCTCAGCGAACCTGACCACTTCCCACAGCGACGTACTTGTACGTGGTCAGTTCCTTCAGACCACAGGGCCCACGGGCATGGAACTTGTCGGTGCTGATTCCGATCTCGGCACCGAGTCCAAACTCGCCCCCATCATTGAACCGTGAACTCGCATTGACGATCACCGCTGCGGAATCGACCTCGCGAGTGAACTGTTCCGCTGCCGGAAGATGATTTGTGACGATCACGTCGGTGTGATGCGAGCCGTACTCGTTGATGTGAGCGATCGCTGCGTCAAGACTGTCCACCACCTTGGCAGAGACCATGAGTGCCAGATACTCGGTGCGGTAGTCTTCGTCGGTCGCTGGCCGCGCGTGAGTCAGCAAATCACACACGGTGGCATCGCCGCGAACTTCCACTCCCTGTGCCGCCAACTGCGGCCCCGCGAGTGCGAGAAACGCCGGAGCGACGTCTCGATGCACGAGAAACGACTCGGTCGCATTGCAAACGCCCGGTCGCTGACACTTGCCATTGATCAGAATCTCCGTTGCCATCTCCAAGTCGGCAGCTTTGTCGATGTACACATGGCACACCCCGTCAAAGTGCTTGATGACCGGCATCCTCGCTTCCCGAACCACCCGTTCGATCAGTGATTTGCCGCCGCGCGGAATGGTCACGTCGATCAGGTCTGCCATCCCAAGGAAATGCCCCACAGCCTCCCGGTCGGTCGTTTCCACAAGTTGCACTGCATGTCGCGGCAACCCGGTCGCTTCCAAAGCAGCTGCGAGCAGTGAGTGAAACGCCAGATTGCTCGATAGCGCTTCCTTTCCGCCCCGCAGGATGACCGCATTGCCACTCTTCACACAAATTGCGGCGGCATCAGCGGTGACGTTGGGGCGTGATTCATAGATAAAGAAAACCACTCCCAGCGGCGCTCGAACTCGACTGACCCGCAACCCATTGGGACGGATCGTGCTTTCGATCACTTCTCCAACGGGATCGGGCAACATGGCAATCTCTTCCAGCGCGACGGCGATCCCATCGAGTCGAGCCTCGGTCAACCGCAGTCGATCGATCTGCGCCTCGGTCAGCCCGTACTCTGGGGCGCGATCAATGTCTTTGGCGTTCTCCGCAAGCAGGAATTCTGACTGCTCCCGAATTGCCGCCGCTGATCGCTTCAGCCAATCATTCTTCTGCTGACCATGCACCGACACCAACAGCCGCGACGCCTCCCGCGCCTGCAGTGCCACCTGATGTGTGTATTGCTGGAGATCATTCATGACTGAAGTATTCCGCTGAGGCAACAACGCTGTCAACCAGGTGCGTGGAGCAACGATGCATCTGGAGCATGGGGACACCTCCAGTAAAGCGGAGGCGGTCTAATCCGATGGACGCCTGCGACGCTGGAAGCGTCGAGTACGACGAACAACTTCTAAACGGCGGTTGTGAACCGGAGGCAGCGCTGCACCCTCCTGCGGCGGCGATGTTGGAGAGGGTCGAATCGAGCCTTCCAGATTCTGCCAAGGGAGCGCCACGCTGCTCAGGGAAAGCACGTCACGTGACGACCCGGCGTCCACCGAATCAGTCGAGCCATCTACCCCAGCGCCGCGACGACGAGGTCGCCCATTTCAGTCGTTCCGATCGACTTCTCTCCACCGCGTGCCAGATCGCCGGTCCGATGCCCCGCCTCGAGCACCTTGTCGACTGCGGCTTCAATCGCCGCTGCTTCAGTCTCCAACTTGAGCGAGTACCGCAACATCATTGCGGCGGCAAGGATGGTCGCCAGTGGATTCGCAATCCCCTTGCCAGCAATGTCTGGAGCAGAGCCATGAATCGGCTCAAACAGACCAGGGCCGTCGCTCCCAATGGAGGCAGACGGAAGCATCCCCATGGACCCGGGCAGCATCGACCCTTCGTCGGTCAGAATGTCGCCGAACAGATTCTCAGTCACGACAACATCGAACGCTGTCGGTCGCGAGATCAGGTGCATCGCCATCGCATCGACGAGGACGACATCGTACTCGATGTCAGGGAACTCCTCCTTCATCACGCGGGCCGTCACGCGACGCCACAACCGCGAGGCCTCCAGCACATTAGCCTTGTCGACCATGGTCAACTTCTTGCGACGTCCCCGGGCGGCTTCGGCGGCGATGCGGACGACTCGTTCGATCTCCGATGTGCTGTATGTCATCGTGCTCCAGGCGACTTCCTGATCCCCTTCCTGTCGCAGTCCAGACTCACCAAAGTAAATCCCGCCAGTCAGTTCACGGACGAACAGGATGTCAGTCCCTGCGACAATGTCGCGACGCAATGGCGACGAGTCGAGCAGGAACTCGTAGGTCGAGATTGGACGCAGATTGGCGAACAATTCGAGTTCCTTGCGAATCTTCAGCAGACCTGCCTCGGGCCGGGTCTTGGCGTTCGGATCGTCCCACTTCGGACCACCGACCGCACCTAGGAGAATCGCGTCAGCACTCTTGCAGGCGGTGATTGTCTGTGGTGGCAAGGGATCGCCGAAATCGTCGATGGCATTGCCGCCAATTGGACACGATTCGAACTCGAAGTGGTGCCCAAACTTCTCACCGGTCCGCACCAACACCTTGCGGGCTTCCGCAATCACTTCCGGGCCAATCCCGTCACCTGGCAGCAGAACAATCTTCACGACGCACTCTCGGTTTCTTGTCTAGTTTTCTTGTCAATTGGGAATGTGCTGGAAACACGTGGCTGATTGTCGCTGATCGCTACCCGATCAAGGCGTAGGATCGTGGAGCGATCTACGACAATGTGACCCAGGTTGCCGCCAAGTCGGTTGGCCCTCACGCACCGCACAGGGCCATGAGGGGGGAACGAGATCCATTGCTCTGCATGCCGACCGACCGGTCGTGACCAATCAACATTCTGCGTCAAACTGTAGTGGGGCGGCCCCGGGGATCAAAGTGTCCCCGTCCGCTGCGTAAACAGAATCGCTCGCCGCGCATTACACCCGCCTTCATCCCTCTGCCTGTAAATCGCGGACGAAGCAAACGGGCAAACACCATCGGCACTGGCTGAGTCGGGCACGAGCACCATCCAACAGACGCCCCCCTAACTCACGGAACAAATGACGGGTGGTTGAGTTTCCGGGCTTGCCAGACCTATCATACTGTAGCGGGACTCCATTTCGGCCCTGTTTGAGCCGCATTCGATGACGAAACGACTGTATATCATGGCGCTGGGCGCTGTGTTGGTGTGTGGATTGCTGTTGGCCGCTGTCTTGGTGCCCAGTGGTGCTGACTCCGTTGCCACTGGCGCTACAGATCTGACGACCACGCCGCCAACAGCCACCACCACGCCGGACAACATGGTTTGGATTCCAGGTGGTACATTCACCATGGGACTCGACTTCTATCCGGTGCCAGGGGAAGAGAATCCGCACCGGGTAAAAAACGATGAGTATCCCGCACATGAGGTCGATCTCGATGGTTACTGGCTCGAAGAGACGCCCATCACAAATCGAATGTTCGCCGAATTCGTTGAGATGACAGGGTATGTCACCTTCGCGGAAAAGAAACCGACGCGTGAAGACTTTGCCCGCAGCGGAGTCGATGCGAGCCTGATTCCTGAAGACAAACTGAACGCTGGATCCATCTGTTACAACCGCAATTTCGATCGCGACAACTTGGTCACCGGTGTGCAGAACTGGGAGTACCAGGTGTGGCATGTCGTCGATGGGGCTGACTGGCGACATCCCGAAGGTCCCGATTCGAACATCGACGACCGGATGGATCACCCGGTGGTCCACGTGAACTGGGACGATGCGGTCGCCTATTGCAACTGGGCCGGGAAGCGATTGCCGACCGAAGCCGAGTTTGAATTCGCGTCGCGCAACGGCGGACAGGACATCCTGTACCCGTGGGGGAACGAACTCGTGCCCGAAGGGAAATACCTGGCAAACTTTTGGCAGGGAGAGTTTCCGCTCACCTTTGATAATGCCGATGGCTATGCGACCACCTCCCCCGTCCGAGCGTTCCCCTCGAACGAGCTTGGCCTGTACGACATTTCCGGCAATGTGTGGGAATGGTGTGCCGATCTTTATCACGCCGATTACTATCGCGAATCCCCACGTCGAAACCCGCAGGGGCCGACAGAGAGCTTCGATCCGACCGAGCCGGGGATCGTCAAACGCGTGCAGCGCGGCGGTTCGTTCATGTGCAATGTGAACAACTGCACGGGCTACCGCTCCTCCGCCAGGATGCGGGGTGAAATCATGTCGAGTAGTTTCCATGGCGGCTTCCGCTGCGCGCTTGATCCGAGTGGCCTGGATGCCTATCACGCGGCACAAGCCAAGATTGCTGCCTGGCGGAAGTCCCGCGCGACAGACCAGCCATCACCTGGCGCCGCACCTGATGAGACATCGTGATGCACATGCGCGCTTCCTCCGCATGGTATCGCCTGTGCCTGGTGTTCTCGCTCGCGCTGCACTTGCCCGCCGGGGCAGCCACGCTGAACGCAGCCGAACGCCCCAACATCCTGCTGCTCATTGCGGACGATTTGGGTTACGCGGAACTGGGCTGTCAGGGAAACACCGATGTCCCGACGCCACATCTTGACCGATTGGCAGCACAAGGGACGCGGTACACCAACGGCTACGTGACGGCCGCATTCTGCAGCGCGTCGCGGGCGGGGCTGATGACCGGGCGCTATCAGAATCGCTTCGGCTACGAATTCAATCCGATTGGGGCGCAAAACTCGGATTGGGATATTGGGCTGCCAACCTCGCAGTCCACGCTGGCCGACCATCTGCAGCGCCTGGGGTATGCAACTGGACTGGTGGGCAAATGGCATCTGGGTGGGACGGCTCCGTACCATCCCTTGCGGCGCGGCTTCGATGAGTTCTTCGGCTTCCTACACGAAGGGCACTTCTTTGTGCCACCGCCGTACGAGCATGTCGTCACCATGCTGCGCCGCAAGGCGCTCCCCGATGGCTCACAAGGACGCTGGATCAGTTCCGATGGACAATTAGTGCTCAGCACGCACATGGGGCATTCCGAGCCCGCGTACGATGCCGACAATCCACTGCTGCGCGGGAGTCAACCGGTCCATGAGTCGACCCATTTGACCGATGCCTTCACGCGAGAAGCGATCCAGTTCATTCGGCGGCATCGGGAACGCCCGTTCTTTTTGTGTGTCGCGTACAACGCCGTTCACAGTCCGCTCCAGGGAGATCGACAGTACTTCGACCAGCTCGGGCACATCCCCGACGTTCATCGCCGCATTTTTGCCGCGATGCTACAGCATCTGGACGACAGTGTTGGAGACGTGCTGGCGACACTTGATGAATGCGAGCTGACCAACGAAACCTTCGTCTGCTTCCTGAGCGACAACGGCGGTCCCACAAAAGAACTGACGTCGAGCAACCTGCCGCTCCGGGGTGGAAAGGGCGAGATGTACGAAGGAGGCATTCGGGTACCATTCCTCGTGCGATATCCGACTCACGTCGCCGCCGGAGCGATCGAAGACCGGCCAGTCAGTTCACTCGACCTCACCCCCACCGCACTAACATTGGCTGGTGCAGACGCTGCGTCATTCACCGATCTCGATGGTCAATCACTGCTGCCATCGGTTGCAGAGCCGCGCACGTTGTACTGGCGGACCGGCAACAAGTCGGCGATCCGTCGCGGTCCGTGGAAGCTGGTCCGCAATGGGCGCAGCAAGAACCGATGGGAACTGTATCACCTCGTCGAGGATCCCTCGGAAACACACGATCAACTCAACGACCATGCCCAGGTCGCCCAGGAATTGGAATCTGAGTGGAGCCGATGGAACGCCGACCTCCCCGCACCGGAACCATTGCCCCGACCCTGATCGCAACTGCATTTTGCGTCGTAGATCGCTCTCCAATCCAACGCCTGATTTGGAACATGATCTGCGGTTGTACACTGTCAATGATGCAACACAAGCCAAGTCCATGAAGAACCGGATCCGGCCACCGTATCTCTCGCAACAATGACTGAGTCCGACTCATTCCTGCATCTGTTGAGTCGCGCGTTACAGACTGCGGCGGTGCAGGGGAACGTTTTGATCGCCGTGTCGGGAGGAGCAGACAGCATCGCGCTCCTGCAGGGCTGCTGTCGCTTGCAGGAATCGCTGGGGATCCGGGTGCATGCGGCACACTTCGATCACGCTCTGCGGGCCGATTCCGCTGAAGATCTGGACTGGGTCCGACGGCAGTGTCTCGATCATGACATCCCGTTTGTTGGGAAGCGGCGGGCCGCCGTTGCGCGCGCCACACACGTCGAGGAAGATGCCCGACATGATCGCTACACGTTTCTACAACATGCGGCGCACGACTTTGACTGTCGTTGGATCGCGCTCGGACATACCGCGAATGATCAAGCTGAGACCGTGTTGCATCACATTCTGCGCGGGACCAGCATCAGCGGACTCGCAGGCATTCCCTGCGTCCGCGCGCTGGACGAGCAATGTTCGCTCGTGCGACCGCTATTGGGCATCGAACGTGAGGTGATCGAACAGTGGTTGCGGTACGAATCGCTGACCTGGCGGGAAGATCCCACGAATCGGGATTGCGCGCTCACCCGAAATCGTCTCCGGCATGAACTGCTCCCCCTCCTGAGGCAGTCGATCAATCCACAAGTTGACGACGCGCTCATCCGACTCTCAGCACAGGCGCGTCGGGTTCAAGAGGCATTGGATTGGTCGGCGGCCAGGCTGCGGGAACATGTGGTCATTGATGGTGAGCCAGATGATGTCATCGCCCGCGTCGACTGCCGACCGTTGCGCGACATCCCGGCGGCGATTCTGGGTCAGTTTCTCATCCGACTCTGGGACGAACTTGGCTGGCCAAGACAGAAGGTGTCCTCCATTCATTGGACGGCGTTGACGTCGCTTCTCCAGCGAACTGGCGCACCAAGCGGACATTCACTGCCAGGCGGCATTCAGGCCGACTGGCGCCGCAGTGTGCTGACGCTGTCACGTTCGCGGCGGCATCACGATGGCACGCCAACTGAGCACTCAACACGTGCGACAGACCCGTCGGATGCGGACTGATGGATTGCCGCGAACCTGTCCGGCATTTCCAGTGTCCCGTTTCGTCAGCGCGGAAACTCCGCCCGAATCGGCATTCATGCCTGTTCCCATGTCGGATGGTCGCATAGAGTTCTCTGCATCTGGTCCATCCAGAGCCTCCGGGTGGTCGGATCAGCACGAGTTGCCCTGATCGATCGGTGCCGGATCGAAGTTCCTCATCCACGAACACATCGTTGTCTCAACCTGAACAGGTTCACTTGGCAGAAACACAACGCGAAAAGCTGAAAGTCGCCGCCCGGAAGTGCGTGCTGGTGACCGTCATCGATCCCGCCAGCCGTATCGATCGTGACCAGGCACTCGACGAAATGGCCGGACTGGTCAAGACCGCTGGCTCCGAAGTGGTGGGCGAAGTGATGCAGGTCCGCGATCGGCCTGATCCCGCAACCTACATCGGCAGTGGCAAGGTCCAGGAACTCAAGCATCTCATCGGCATGACCGGAGCCGACCTGATTGTGTTCGACAATCTGCTCTCGCCGTCGCAGGGAAAGAACCTCGAATCGGAAACGAAGACGCAGGTGGTTGATCGCAGTGAGGTCATTCTCGATATCTTCGCCACGCATGCCCGGACCTACGAAGCCAAGCTGCAGGTCGAACTGGCGCAGTTGCTGTACATGCGACCGCGACTGACACGCATGTGGACCCACCTGGAGCGAATTCAGGGGGGCATTGGCAGCGGCAAAGGTCCCGGGGAAAAGCAGCTGGAGACCGACCGTCGACTCGTCGACAAACGCATCTCGGAACTCAAACGCAAACTCGGCGAAGTCGAGAAGCGACGCGAGCAACTCGTGGCCGGTCGCAATGAACACAAGACAGTGTCACTCGTCGGATACACAAACGCCGGTAAGAGCACCTTGATGAACGCGCTGACGGGCGCCGATGTCTACATTGCCGACAAACTGTTCGCGACACTCGACACCCGCACCCGGAAATGGTCCATCCCGCATTGGGGCGACGTGCTGCTAAGCGACACGGTCGGATTCATTCGCAATCTGCCGCACCATCTCGTCGCTTCATTCCGTTCGACGCTGGAGGAAGCGCGGCATGCCGATCTGCTGCTGCATGTGGTGGATGCCAGTCACCCCGAAGCGCTGCAACACATCCGCACGGTTGATGAAGTATTAGACGAGATCGGTGTTGATCACTCGAACACGTTGCTGGTCCTCAACAAACTCGATGCCGTCGCCGACCGATCGTATGTCGACGTATTGCGAGCAACGTTTCCAAACTCACTGGCGGTGAGCGCGCTGGAAGGTCACGGCCTGAAGCGACTCGCAGCGGAAGTCGCCGACCGGTTGGCCGAAGGTTATCTCGATCTGAAAATTGACTCGACGGTCGCGAACGGCAAGCTCCTGGGCTTTCTGCGCGAACATGCCGAACTCAAGGAAACGACGTATGGTGAAGACAACACAGTGCAGTACGTCTGCCGCCTGCCGCGCGCGTACCTGGGCGTGTTGAAGAAGGATCAAATCCCCTTCGAAGTGCTCAATGGCGCGCATCTGCTCGACGCCGACGCCGAAGATGAATCGTGGCTCGATGAACTTCTCAGCCGTCGTCAGGCAGCGTCCGCTTCGGCGACATAGCCGAGTGCGTTCGGGGCCGAGTGCGCTCAGGAACGACGCAAAGCACATTCCGCACACCTGCTGCTCGCAACGGCAGGTCACGCGTGCGGCATTCATTCAGCCTGCGCCGGCGCGGACTTCGTTCCCACCGTGTTGACCGCGATCACCTGATACACATGCTGCTCGCCGGGCTTCGCCGCTGTGTCCTCGTATCGCATTTCCACGAGTGGCTGCACAGGCGTATCGCTGTACTGCAATCCCTGGAACACCGGGCGACCGTAGGGGTTCTTCGATTGTTCTGGAACCTGCGCGAGTGGTTGCCCGTCGCGCTGAATCACGAAGTAGGCCAAGCCGCTTTGCAGGTCGGCGGTGCAATCCCAAGTCAGCACATGGCCGCCCAGGCGCACGTTCGTCGGCGCTGGTGGCGGCGTGGCATCGGTGAGTTGAGTGTCCTGGACATACTGCATCCAAGTGCGGGCGATGTCGGCATTGGGTAACCAGCCAAGTTGTCGAACATCACCCTGATAGCCCGCTACCTCGACGGCAGTGCCTTCGGTGAGGGAACCGAGCCATGCCCCACTGGTTGACATCGGGCGCAGCGGTTGCCCCGGTTCCTCCGGAAGTCGGGCGCTGAGACACGCGTCCAGCCAGGCGATCGCCATGTAGCGCTGATTGCCACACTCATGCGCCGTGAGTGGATCGACTGCCACGCCGACTAGACCTCCGCGGCCCCGGACGGCATGGAAGAACGTCTCGTTCGCCGGCCACACGCCAGCGAAGCGGCCTTCCTTGACCGTCACCCCTTCCTTCGTGCCCGGATTACACATGATCGGAACCGTGAGCGCGGCATCTGGCAATTCGTGTGGCTTGATGGCGGCGCGATCAGGATTTGCTTCCAACAATGGGACGCCAGATCGCAGCCACGCGGCGGCGACACGTTCAGGATGCGTGAGCACCATGCCGCCCGCCCAATGACCACCGCCACTGTGCCCCCACAATGCCCATGGGACTTCCGTGAGTTCCAAATGCCCCGACTGCGTCCCCAGATCCTTAAGCCCCTGCTGAAATGCAGCTCCCGATCCATTGCGAGGATCACACCACAACTGACAGTCTGCCGCCTGTGGCTGTTCGTATGCCGGAGCCAGCAAAGCACATCGATGCTTGGCGGCGAGCGCCTGCCAATGCAGATCGAAAGCCCCAGTTAGTCCCGACTTGCACGACCCTTCACCGCAACCGTGCTGATGGACAATCACACCCCGCAACGGGCCATCGCCAGCGGGAATCCAGATCGTGTAGTTCACGGCAAACGCCAACTGCCCCGGCTCGGTCGATGCCGCATACCGCACGCGGTAGTAGGGCGGTTGTGCATCAGGGAAGACATCGTACGGAGCTTCCTGGGCAATCGCGCTGCCGCAACACAGTAGGGTCACGCACAGGAGGGACAACGAGAATCTCGACATTGTTGAACTCCGCAAGTTGGTGTGACGTGGCACGTCGGCACTGATTCGATCGAACATGAGCATCGTCCGCAACGGCGTCCGTTGTAGCCCGGTCTCCCGTTGCTCGCCAGTCCACAAGGCGGGTTGACTCACTTCCGGTACGTTTGCTGGATGGTGCTCGCACCCGTAGTCGTCGGTCGCCCACTCTCAAGCGGCTCGCACCTCAGTCGACCGCAGCCCCGCGCGCGATCAGTTCATGCAGCAGAGTCAGTGCCTGATCGCGTGAACTCAGTTCATTGTTGAGTTGCGCATCGCGAATCGCGTCCAGCCAGTCGCGGAATTGCGGACCAGGCTGATACCCCAGTCCAATGAGATCGCGGCCTGTCAGCAGTTCCGCCGGATTGAGTTCCTCCGCCGGCGTATCTTCCAGGAAGTGATCCAGCCAGTCGTACGGTTCCAGCGTTTGCCCAACTGTGCGTGCCCAGGTCCGTTCCAATTGCAGCAGTTCGGCGAACCCCGGCGCGATCGCCAGCCGTTTCAGGACTGCCAGTGACAACGAGGGCGCCTGCGCCAGTCCCCCAGCATGTTGTACGAGCCAGAGGATGCGGTTGCGATCGTCATTGGAGAGCTTTAGACGCTGACAGACGTCGGGTACGGTTCCATGCGGCGGACCTTCTTTTCGGTTCCAGGTTTCCGGGCAGGGGACATGCCGCAACAGGACACTCAGCGCCATGGCGAAACTGGCATTCCCGAGTTGTTCCAACACCTCGAGCGCCTCCTCCCAGCGTTCTTCCGCAAAGTGGATGGTGTGTTCCTGCACTTCTGGCAGAATCACTGGCAGCAGATTCACATCACGGCACAACCGCATTGCCGCAGCCCGTCGCGGCGAGATGAGCATCTTGCGGAATTCCTGTGTGATCCGTTCGGCACTCACGATCACGATCTGTGACGCCAGTTGCGAAACGGCCGCTCGCGTTTCTGCTTCCAAGTTGAAGTCCAACAGTGATGCGAACCGGACCGCGCGAAGCAGTCGTAGTTTGTCCTCGCCGAAGCGAGCGTGAGCATCACCAATCGCGCGAATCACGCGCCGCTCCAAATCACCTTGCCCGCCGACGTAATCATGTACCTGTTCCGCAACGGGGTCGTAGAACATCCCGTTGATGGTGAAGTCGCGACGAAGGGCATCCTCCTGAGCGTTGCTGAAGTCGACGGCGCTCGGCCGCCGACCATCGTGATACTCCCCTTCACTGCGGAATGTTGCGACCTCCACCTGTCCCGCCGACTTCGGTCCGAGCACGATGATCACCCCGAAACTCTCACCGACAGCCAGGGTGCGCCGCGCTCCGAACACCTCGCGGACCTGGGTCGGCGTTGCATCGGTAGCGACGTCGAAGTCATCCGGCGAACGTCCCATCAGTAGATCGCGCACGCATCCTCCCGCCCACAGCGCGGTGTAACCGGCCTCGCGCAGACGTTGGATGACAGAAATGGAGAACTCGCGAGCGGTCACAAGCTTGTCGATTGGAAGGGCTACTGATGGGAGCAGAATTCAATATAACTGAGCGTAGCAGATGCAGGGGCCGCAACAGAGTCATGCCGACGTATGCTGCGTCCCAGCGACACTAGCGTCGTGTGGACACCGTCGAGTTGATGCGGGTTCAACGGCGCGAGCGATGGTTGGTTTGGCGCAGCGTGCGATCGGGAGTCGACACTGCCGCGGCTTGGACCGTGCGCATGTCCCTGCAGTGGCAATGCACTTCGAATTGGGGACGGAACTCGGAGAGTGCCTGCTACGGGTGACTCAGTTCGCTTCTGAATGCGGATGGGCGTGCTCGTACGTTTCCCGCATCCGCCGCGTGCTCACATGCGTGTAGATCTGCGTCGTCGTCAGGCTCTTGTGACCGAGCAGTTCCTGTACGCTCCGCAGATCGGCTCCGCCATCGAGCAAATGGGTCGCGAAACTGTGCCGCAAAGTGTGCGGTGAGGTGATCGACTCCAGTCCCGTGTCACGGATGTACTTCTCCAACATGCGTCCGACACTGCGCGTGGTCAACCGCTTGCCGAACTTGTTCGTGAACAGCGGTCCGCCACCGGACAGGCTTGCCTTGGGATGCAGATGCCGCACATCGAGCCAGCGATGCAGTGCCTTCGACGCGTAACTGCCAACCGGGGAGACCCGTTCCTTCTTGCCTTTACCGAACACCCGCAACACGTTGGCTTCGCGGTCCCAGTCGTTGAGATTCAGGCCGACGAGTTCGGCGACACGGAGACCGGCCGAGTACAGCGTTTCCAACATTGCCCGATCGCGCAATCCCAGCAAGGTGTTCGCTGGCGGTGCTTCCAACAGCTTCGCCACCTGTTCGGTGGTCAGGAAGTGCGGCAGCTTGCGACCAACCCGCGGTGTCCGCAGTGCGGTCGCCGGGTTGGAGGGGGTGAGTCCTTCGCGTGTGGTGTAACGGAAAAAACTTCGCAGTGCGGCAAGTCGGCGGGCCGTGGTCGACCGCGCGTACTGACAGTCGTGCAGATAGGTGACATAACCACGCAGAATCGGCATGGTCAGTTGATCTGGATCGGGAATCCGTCCGACACGATCCTGCAGATAGTCGAAGAAGCTATTGAAGTCTTCGCGGTAGGACTTGATCGTGAGTTCCGAGGCATTGCGTTCCAGTTTCAGGGAACGCAGAAACCCTTGCACGGCGGTTTCCATGAATTCGGTCCCGTTCCTCGCGCGATCGCGTTACGCGATGCGGCGAATGGGTGTGTGCGGATGGGAATCCATTTCCGCATCGGCCGATTCCTTGAGCTTGCGCACGCGCTGGCTGAGGACAGCGGCATCGTACCAGCTGAAGTTCAGTTCTGGATCGGCGGCATAACGTCCCAACGTCTGCAACAGTTCGGGCACACTGTTGTCGTCGTAAGTGAAGACGTAGCGCTCTCCGTCTTTCACCAGTGCCAACACATTAAGATTGTGAGACATACCAGCATCCTGCGGCAATTACTGCCGATCCGACAGGAATTCAAATGACCGACCTGTGGGTCAGTATCGGAGAATTGCCCGTCCGGCATTGGCCGAAATCGGCATCGGCCCGACTCAGTCGTAGATGCCTGGCTGCGACTCGCTACTGTCGGATTGGTTTGCCCAATGCGTCGTGGTTGACAGTTTGCGATGGACGGTTGGCTCTTGGCGAGAGCTCACCCACTCAACCAGCAGGGTTCGCAAGCAGCGATTGGCAAGCAGCCGACAACCGCTACCTAGGCGGCATAAGGCAACACGAACCGCAGAATGACCACGAACTGGCCAACCGTGGCAAAGAGCACCATGACGTGCCAGACCCCGTGAAACCAGGTTGCCTTGTGATCGTTGCACAGAAACCAGGTCGCCGTGGTTAACGTCGCGGCACTGGTCAACAGCAGGCCCAGTCCAAACGCCCCCAGGGCAGGGGCACTCTGCAGCAGGCTTAGGCCGGGGAACCAGCCGACGACCACGTAATACCAGACAGGGACCAGTTCGCGTTTCTTAACGAACAGCTTCATCCCCACACCAACCAGGGCGAGCGCCCAGGTGATCGCCAACAACGACATACCGACCGGATTGCGATTCAGCACAACCATGAAAGGAGTCGAGGAGGCCGCGATGAACAAGAAGATGCTTACCTGATCCAGCGTGCGATACAGATGTCGCTGACGATCCGGAAACTCCGCATGTGACAGGGTGGAAAACCCATAGACCGCCATCTGCGACAGACCGTACGCCAGGCAGGCGAGTTGCACCCAGATATCGGTCAACTGCCAACTCGCCCAACAGGCCGCGACCGCCGCAATCACACTGACTCCAAACCCGACCAGATGCGTACGGAAATTCAACGCCTCATCTGTCGCCGAATACGCTGATTCCTCGGGCGTCGGAGGGATATCGTCGACGAAGTCGTCTGGATGAATTACGCGCAGTTTCGGCGCGGACTCTTGTTCAGAGGACTCGACAGGAGAAAACGCCGGTGAAGGCAATGCACTCATCAGGACAATCACATCTCAAAGCGGGCAATCAAAAATACGCAGGCGCGGCGTGCGTATAGCCCGGATGCGACGAAAGGGTCAATCCGAATTCAGAATATGGAAATCCGCCTGCAAGAGCATTGCCCGGGTGTATCACTGCCCCGGCTTTGGAATTCGCCTGACAAACAACGTTACAAATGGGCGATCGACGCTGACGCTCGCCGAAATCCCGGCCTTGCGCACGTGCAATTTGCCCCGGATCGCGTCGTGTTCTTCGGCGGAAAGTGCTGATTGCAGAACTTCAGCAGCCTGTTGAGTCCGTGGGGCGACAGCGGCGATCGGTAACCATGGCTTGGCATGCCATTCGATGTCCACCAGTGGCACCGACTGCAGTGACGTGTCGCCCCGCTCCAGCAATGGCTCGCACAATTCGTCCACCTGGTTGCCACCAATCATGACCCACAACGCGTCCTGAGTCGCACCGGTCAGCAGGATGGCACCAGGACCATACAGATACTCGTCCACTTTCCGCAGCGGATTCCCCCGCACTCGATGAAATGCGGCGCCTCGAATCGTGGTGAAATCGACATCCACCGAATGAACCCTGGGCGACTTGGTCGCCTCCTGCAGAATGAGCGGCAGTGCCTGTGCGAGTTCATTTCCTTCTTCCAGTCGAACGCCCGCCAACAGCGCAAGATGCCCATCGGCCGGCACGAATTGGACACACAACTCCTCGGTTCGCTCGCCAACCGTCGCGGCGAATGTGTCGAACATACCCAGCACTTGTTGTTGGACATCTTGTGGCAGCGAGACGAGATCATTGGTGACCTTGGCGCGCCCCAACTCCACGCCACGCAGTAGGAGTTCGGTGAGTCGTGCAGGCAGGCTGATGGCGGCATTCGCTCTCAACGCGGCTCCCGGTGCCGTCGCACGAGGCAACTGAACCGATTGGGGAGCGAGTGATGGCAAGAACGCCGCCAGTCGCCCATCAGATCGAACGCTCCAATCCGCTTCCACTTCCAGGCCATGCACGCCACCAGCAGTCGTCGGCAGGAGGTTCCCTCGGAACTGCACCTGCGTCGTTTCGGTGAGTACCAGCTCCAAGCCTTGCTCCATCATTGCCTGGAGATCGAGACGCAGTTGGTACTGGGCATCGGACTCCTCGTCGCGACGCTGACGGTCGCGCTGCGCGTCCTGGTGCAGCTTGTCGAGCGCCTGTTGACGCCGGACCGGAGAGAGTCGATCGAACCGGATGGTGAATGTCAAATCGGGCAGCGCGGCGACATCAACGCTGTCAGTGGCTGATGTCGTCAGCCCCACCAGGGACTGGTTCTCGGAAACGATGACCCATTGTTGCTGATCGGCGTTCGTCTGCACGATTGCAAACAACTCGCGTTCGTTTCGACGCGCGATGCGGTATCGATCCTGCGTGTCTTTCGACCAGGACCAGCCAAGTCGATCCGTCGTCAACTGCAATTCGGCGAGATCGGTCAGCGGAAAACAGACACGCACCTGTGGGGGAGTCTCTGGCGTTCCACTCGCGGCAGGTTCCGCGTCAAGGAAGACTTCCAGGGAAACCGCACGCCGTCGGTCGATGCCTTGAAGCTGATTGCCAATCTCCAGAATTCGATCGATGAACACCGAAATTCCGGGACGGTCCGCATCTTGGGCAAGATCGCGGATGTCATTCAGCACCCGTTGCAGTCCCGTGAGCCGAATCGTTGCGATCGGCTGCGGTGGTGACTCATCCAATCGGGCAGAATCGTCAGCCGCGACTAAGACTGCGGAAGCGGTCAGCAGCAGACTTACGCCCATTGCCCAACAGCATAACTTCAGGTTCATGGCCGTCTTGTCCTGTCCTTCACAGAGCGATGTTGAAATCAGGACGATCACTCACCCGACACAGCACATGGCATCGCCCCTGCTGAGAATACCTTCGCAACGCTGACGCGGTTTCCAGAATCAACCCGCATTCGCTGATCGCATGGGGTGCAACGTCCTCGCGAAGCTGGCGAGATGCTCGAAGGTGTCGCAGAACGCGGAGTAGTGGATCTGTCGCCGCACATCCTCCGTGAGCGCCTTACCACCGACTGCCAAAGCGACCCCGTTGTCCTGGGTCAACTCCCATAAATCGGCGAACTGCTCGTAGAACGAGTCGAGGTCACGAATCGATGAAATGCTGAGCCAGAAGAGTCGCGGACAGGTGTCGCAAAGCGCTGCTCGCAAAGTCGAAAACGGCAGCATATTCCCCAGGGATGCCGCACGCCAACCAAGGTCGCGCAGGACCAGTTCCACCATCGACGACGCCAGCGTGTAAGGATCACCATCAAGCGTCCCTCCTACAGCAATCGGTGCCTCGGACGGGAGTTCTGGCAACGCTCGGCGAACTTCATGCATCACGCGATGACACAACTCGCACGACCGCCGTTCTTGATACACGGCCAGATCGCCGCAGCCCCACCGATTCCCGATTTCCGCAAAGGCCGAGGCCAGAACCTCATCGCAAATGCGGCTCATCGCGTGGTCAGCCAGATACAGATTGAGCACAATCTGCACGCACAATGCTTCGTCACCGCCAATCAGCGCCTCCAGGAACCGTTCGCGTTCACCCGCCAGCTTCCGATCAGCCCCTCCTGTGGTCGCTGGAGGGAGTCCCAAGATCTCTGGATCCACAATCGGATGGCCCGTTCTCCGCAGATACGCCAAGACCCCATTCACTGCCAGACGACGATGCCCCCCTGCCGTCTTGATCGCCGGGATCAATCCCTGATCGCACCAGCGCTTCAGCGACGATTCACTCACGCCAATCGCCTGAGCCACCTGCTTCGGGGAGACCAAGTCCTTCACGAATCCATTACTCCAGAACGTCGGCCAATCAACAAATTCCAAGCGTATACCAGACAACAGGCCGATCAACTGTCCAAACGCAGCTGGATTCTAGGATCTCCAAGCGATTGTCCAACAGCAACTGCGGGAACGGCGAATGGAGTCGAGCGCCACCGGGCCGAAATCGTGATCAGGCATGGCGGAAGTGGGGGCCGTAGATAATGACTGAGTAGTGCTTTACGGAATCTGACATCACAACATGGGTGCTTGCCGGAACGTCGAACGCGCGACCGCCTCACCCCAACGTGAGCATCCTCAGGATCGGAAGGAACCTGACGATTGATCCCACCACCACCAAAATGCTGGTTGCCCACCCCCGTGACCGATGGTAAATTACATGAGCGCCATCTGATGCGTCCCGCCTTCCACGCCCCACCCGATCAGAATCATGCTTTCCATCACGGGAAAAACCGCCCCCCTGTGTGACGGACTCTCGCGCCGCGATCTCCTCAAGATAGGTGCGTTAACCGTCGGTGGGCTCTCCTTGCCCGATCTCCTCCGTGCAGAGCAGGCGGCTGGCATCCGAAATTCGCGGAAGGCAGTCATCATGATCTACATGTGCGGTGCCCCCTCGCACCAGGACATGTACGACCTGAAGATGGACGCCCCCTCCGAAATTCGGGGTGAGTTCCGGCCGATCGAAACGAATGTCCCTGGCATCGAAATCTGTGAGCACATGCCGCGGCTGGCCAAGATCATGGACAAGTGCATTCCCCTGCGGTCGGTAGTCGGTTCGCCAAATGGATCGCACGATTCGTTCATCTGTTACACCGGTCGTACCACCGTGAATCAACCGCCAGGTGGTTGGCCCTCGTTCGGATCGGTCGTATCGGAAGTGCTCGGGCAGAAAAACAAAGCGGTGCCGCCATTCGTAGGATTGTCACCCGATGCCGGACACCCTCCCTATGGATCACCCGGCCTGCCGGGTTTTCTGGGTGTCGGCAACGCCGCGTTTCGCCCTTCGGGACCATCACGCGATGACATGGTGCTCAAGGAGATCAGTGCTGATCGTTTGCAGAGCCGCAAACAACTATTGACCAGCTTCGATTCCCTGCGCCGCGACATCGATGCTTCGGGCACGCTGGAAGGGATGGATGCGATCGCTCAGCAGGCGTTCGACATTCTCACTTCGAGCGCGCTCGCAGAAGCACTCGACATCTCCCGCGAGCCGGCCGAAGTCCGTGAACGATACGGGCAGGGGGATCCCAAGAACTACGGCGATGGAGCACCCCGCAACTTAGAACACTTCCTGATGGCCCGGCGGCTCGTTGAAGCCGGCGCCCGGGTCGTGACGCTCAACTTCGGTCGCTGGGACTTCCACAGCAATAACTTTGGGGGGCTGCGGGAAACGCATCTGCCACAGTTTGATCAGGGACTCAGCGCCCTGATCGAAGACCTGCATCAGCGCGGCATGGCTGATGATGTCGCCGTCATTGCCTGGGGAGAGTTCGGGCGCACCCCACGCATCAACCCTGATGGCGGACGCGATCACTGGCCGCAGGTGGGCGGCGGGCTGCTCGCCGGAGGAGGCTTCCCAACCGGACAGGTCATCGGCGCGACCGATCGACTCGGCGGTGAAGCAACCGACCGACCGGTCCACTTCGGCGAAGTGCTGGCGTCACTCTACCGACACATCGGCATCGACTCCGAGGGAGTCAAACTGCAAGACCTCGCCGGTCGCCCGCAATACGTGATCGAGCATCCCCCCATGCCTGAATTGGCCTAAGGATGTACCTGGCCACCATCGTGGCGGATATCGCTACGTTCCTGCACCGGGGATGGCGGACAGATCCCGTAGAACCTCGCACTTTCTCGCACGATGGCCGTGTGTCCGCACTAACGTAGTGGTCGCGGCCAATTCACGACAATTGTGAAGGCCAGCCGCCTCCAGATTCCCAAAGAGACGGCTAGCCACGCAATGGACCCGTTCCACAGCAGCGGTTGATTGCCGGGCTGGTCGCCGTCGTGGCAAAACGACGGTGCGATGCCCTCTACCCCACCGTCAATTCTGAGCGTTCGTGAATCAAGCTCAGGTACAGAAACGTCGACTCTTGCGGCTGTTCCAGTTCCATCAACTTGTGGGCCGCCTGCAACACATCCCGGCGACTGATCAATCCGATCACTTTGCCATTCTTAAGTACGGGCAACCGGCGGTACTGGGTTTCCTGTAGAATCTGGGCGATCGTCAGCAGGTCGGTATCCGCTGAAACGGTCACCGCATCACTATCGATGAACGGCTCAATCCGATTCGTTGGCGTGCCATGATTCATCGCGTCCATCAGCAATTTGATCGACGTTCGCTCAGTGAACACTCCAAGATAACGCCCCGCCCGATCCACGACCGGTGCTCCAGAAATCTTGTGCTTGATGAACAAGCCAATCACATCGAATAGATCCTGGTCTGGGGTGACGGATATGACCTTGGTGGTCATGATGTCTTGAGCTGTCAGTGCGTTTTTGGGCATGGGTCTTGACCTCCAAGATTGAGCGATGTGACCAACGTGAATTCTGCAGAAGGCAGGCGATCCTGTTCTGAAGTCAGGATCCATCGAAGCGTCCACTCTATCAGATAGATCAGCAAAGTTCGATGCCACTTTTGGGAATCGGCAGTTTTCGCTGAAGCTCGCTCCGAGATGGCATCTCGGGTTTACTCACCTACCCCTCTTCCCGATAAGCCCCGACCAACGGCCCTGTCGGGTCGTGCCTGTCTATTTCCCTGGTGGAGTCGGCAATGGTCCGCCCCTTCCTTGTTGCCACAATTCTCTGTCTGTCGGTCGGCTGCACAAGCCTGCAGCATGGTACGCAGTCGATGTGGTCCGCCTTGCGACCGACGTCAACTCCCGGTCCTGGTGACAAGAAGGGGGACCCCTGGGTCCAAAGCGCCGGCAGTATGGCACGCACCGAACTCCCCAGGGAGGAAGTGAACGATCCGCTCAAGCTCCGCAATGTCTTCATGTCCGAGACCGCCCGGGACATCGAACGCAATCTCGGCGTCGGCGACTGAGGCCATTACGCCCGCCCGCCGTGCCCGTTACCTGGATCTTCCGCACTCAATCTTCGACCGCCGATCTCCAACACTCTCGCTGATGCATCTGACAGATGCGGATCGCCCCCAACGCTGCCAGCGTCGCAGGCGTCAATCTGACGACACCGCTTCCGCATC
>JAGQQB010000090.1 GCA_020426425.1 Planctomycetaceae bacterium
GGTTCCTGTTCCAAGGACCGAGCCGTTTCGCGTCGAGCCACTGTACAATCGACCTGATCTGGTCTCTGATGAAGATCTCGCCACAGTCCTGTGGCGCATCCAGCCACGGTTTGATCGGCGTCAGATGAAGCCGAATCATGTGGAGCATGCACTCCGCACATGGAGTGTGCGTGCGAAGTTTCAGAATCCAAACGCGATCTCGGGACAAGAGATGGCGAAGTTCCTGACCGACACGGCCAGCTTCACCGACTCCTGGGGCATCGAAGTGGAACCACTGCTGCAGGACACTGGCAACGGCGTGTCCATCCGCTACGGAACGGCACAAGGGGCGAGTGTGCATCATGATCATTGGCTCGCCTGTTTGACTGAGGCTGGCGCGAACATCGACACACCAGTCTTTACACCCGGTCGACGCAACTGGACTCTGCGGGATGTGCTCCAGCAATCATTGCGAGATTTCCGACTCGATGAACGCGAAACGGAATGGACCGCGATGGCATTTGGATTGTGGATCGCACCGACACGCGAGTGGACCGGAGCAGCGGGGCGCAAGTATTCGTTCGATCTGCTCGTCGATCGACTGATCCGCGGGCAAAAGGAACTCGGCGTTTGCGTGGGGACACATCGAGTGTACTCACTGATGTTGCTCGTGCGACTGGATGACGAATTCGACATTCTGTCCGATGCGGGGCGAGGTCGTGCGTGGGCGTATTTGGAGGACGTTCGCGACTTGATCACCGTGGCCCAATTCCCCGACGGTCATTGGCCCGCCAACTGGCCCGATGGAACTGCTGCGGTCGAATCCCCTCGTGAAGACGATTTCTACAAGTTGGTGATCGCGACCGGCCATCACATTGAATGGCTCTCAATCGCGCCGCCAGAACTGCATCCTCCGGAAGAGCAGATTCAGCTCGCGATGCAGTGGCTGGTGAAGACGACATCGGAACAAACCAAGGCAGACATCTTGCAGCGGTACACGTTCTTCAGCCATGTCGGCGCTGCACTGGCCAATTGGCGGCAGGAACACCCCGCTGATTTTTGGCGGCGGTGGGAAGCCGAGCATCCTTTCGACGCGGAAGCAGAAGCGACATTTGACGCGACCGGTGCGACAAGCGAGTCGACCGCAGCGGAAGCAGCAGCCCATTAGCGGCGGTTGCGCATCGGTCTCTAGCGGTTTTTCGGTTTGGGCTGAGGCATGTTGGGGACACCGAGCGTCGAATCAAAATCATCGTTTGACCGCGCGGCAGGTTGACCTAAGTTTCAATGCGCGAAGCTGCGCGCATTGGACACATTGCCCCCTCCCGCCAGGTTCCCGATCATGTTGTTCAAGAAGAAGGCCGATCAAGCGGCTGCCGAGATCGAATCGACTGCAGCAGCGGCTGCAACTGAGCCCGTCACTGTCGCAGTTCCCACGGCAACCGTTGCGCCTGATCTCCAGGCAGTTCCGTCAGCAGGCCATGCTGAACGGGCGACAGAACCGGACGATGAAGATCCCGAGGTTCAAGAGCAGGACGAGTATCAGGCCGCAGGTCGCGGGGCCGTTCAGAAACGCCGCAAGTCGATGGATCCCAAACGACTGGAGAAGCTGTTCAGTCGCGTGAATGAACTCCTCGGCGACAAAGACAAGACGAACGAACCGTTCCGCCCGACGTTGCCCGACTCGCTCGCCAAGACCGGGCTGAACGCAGAAGAAATCGAAAAGCTGGTCTTCAAATACCTACTGCAAAAGGGAGCCGCTGCGGGACGTGAGATCTCTCGGCAGCTGTGTCTGCCGTTCAACTTCCTCCTCCCCCTGCTCAAGCAATGGAAGCACGAACAGTCGCTGACGTATAAGACCGCTGCGGAAATGGGGGACTATGTCTTCGCAATCACGGAGCTTGGTCGTGAACGAGGTCGGCGCTACCTTGAAGAGTGTACCTACTGCGGTGCCGCGCCGGTTACGTTGATCGATTACCTCAAGGCGATGGAGAAGCAGACCATCGCGGGCATGGCCGCGACGGAAGACGATCTCAAACGCGCCTTCTCCGATTTGCTGATTGATGAAACGATGCTCGAACGGCTCGGGCCGGCGGTGAACTCAGGACGCGGAATGTTCCTGTTCGGCGAACCCGGCAACGGAAAAACGAGTATCGCCGAGCGGGTCACGAAGTCGTTCGGCGATACCATCTGGATTCCGCGCACGCTCGGGATCGATGGCGACATCTTGCGTCTGTTCGACCCTGGTGTGCATGAGGAAGTCATCGAAGATCAGTCTGAAGGACTCTTTGATCTGTCTGGTGTCGATCCACGCTGGGTCCGCATCGTTCGACCGACGATTGTGGCCGGTGGCGAATTGACGATGTCGGAATTGGAAGTGACTCAGAATCCGGTCACCAAGATCTGCGAGTCACCTTTGCAACTCAAGAGTAACGGCGGCACGCTGGTGATCGACGACTTTGGTCGCCAGACCATGCCGGTCGACGTCCTGCTGAATCGCTGGATTGTGCCGCTCGAAAAGCGGTACGACTTCCTGAATCTCCCTAGCGGTAAGAAGGTTCAGGTGCCTTTTGATCAGTTGATCATCTTCTCCACGAACCTCGAACCTGGCGATCTGGTCGATGGCGCGTTCCTGCGACGTATTCCGTACAAGATCTGCGTGCCCGATCCTTGTCGCGAACACTTCACCAAGTTGTTCGACATCATGGCCCCAAAGCTGGGCTTGATCGTGGATCCCGGTGCGGTCGACTACCTGATCGACACGCACTACATCCCCAAGAAGCGGCCATTCCGCAACTGCCAGCCTCGCGATTTGCTGCTGCAGGTGCGGAACTATTGCGTGTACAAGAAGCAGCCCAAGCGAGTCACGCCAGAGGGTTTCGACTTCGCGGTCGAGAACTACTTCTCGATGCTGTAGTTCGCGCCGCTGTCACGGTCGAGGATCGTAGCGGCGCCTGTGTTCTAGAACGCGTACTTTGGGTTCTTGACACTGAAATCGATGTCCTGCAACGTCGCCTTGGTGTCGATCTTGCTGTACTGGTAGTCCTCGGCCAGCGATGCCTGGCGTTCGCGGCGACCGGGGAATTCGTACTGTTGCAGGCGGATCGGGAAGCCGGTTTCCGAATCGATATACAGCCGCGTCATCTGGAACTGAACCCCTTGCTGCGGTCGGGCATAGGACGTTTCGATCATCTCGCAGGTGGTGTTCTCCATGCGAGTGTTTGGGAACGTGTTCACTGTGACCCCAGTCAGTTTCAGTTCACTCAGCCACTGTTCAATGACACCGGTGGCCAGATTCCGCATTCCGATCAGTGTCACCGGATGCCGATTTCCGTCCATCGCCATGCTCCCTTTCGGATCGAGTGAGACCGTGCCGAGCAGGGCGCGGAAGCCGGTCTCGTGGGCCTGGAGCAGGTTGTTGTTCTGGCCGTCGACGTAGATCACTTCCCGTCCGGCGCTTGGTTCGAGGAACTTCAGATACACACTGAATGGTTCCTCGCGCAGCTTGAGTTCCATCCGCGATTTCACGAAGCTGCGTCCGATCTTCTCCTGTTTCGTGAACAGGGCGGTGTACCCAGTGATCTCCTTGAGCGCTTCGATCGACTGATACGCCTTCTGTAACATGGGCGTAAGCGGATGCGATTCGCTCGCCTCTTCGATGCGCGAAGCAATCTCGGTGGGATCGGCCCACAACATCCCGCCGCTGGTCATCGCGAAAGTGGCCGCGATTCCGGAAGCACAGTTCCTGAGCAGTTGGCGTCGAGTAAGAAGGGGGTGCGTCATGGCTCCAGTCCTGACTTGATCATCGCAAATCCCGTCGATCCTTCAACGGAGCTTCCCCTCATGAAGGAAGTCTTTGCGGAGTAGATGTGCCTATGCCCTCGTGGATCGTCGTTCGTGGGGCACGGACTTCGGCAGAAGTGAACACCACCCGACCGTTCTGTCGGGGTTCGTCCGGTTGTGCAGTCTTGAGGAGCGCGCGATCGCTATTTGGGTGAATCTGTGAGCCACGCACGGATTCGCTCAATGAGCGCCGCCGGATCGTCTTCAAACAAATAATGCCCAGCATACGGCAACCGCAGTGTTTCGGCATTCGGGAAACGCTGCTGCCATTCGGCCAGAAATTGCAGGGTGAAGCACCAATCCTGTTCGCCCCAACAAAGCAGCATGCGTCGATCAGCGAACTGTGACAGCCCCAGCTCGACATTCAGGAGTGTCTGATAACTCGGATGCGATTCGTTGAGCGGAATGTCCTGCACGAACCGATGCACGGCAATCCTGTGCTGCCAGTTCGAGTATGGGTACAAGTAACCACGGCGGACGACCGGAGTCATCACCTGTTGATTGGCGACCGCCATTGTCAGTGCAGCGCGCGAGAACAGATTCAATCCGCGAACACCAATTGCCCCCAACATGGGAATGCGGCAGACGGCGATTCGCAATGGAATCGCCTGCGATCGAAATGCCGCCGTATTCATCATCACGAATTGACGAAAGCGGTCAGGATCGCGACCGGCCGCTCCCATCCCGATACAGCCCCCCCAGTCATGACCAATCAGCGTGATGTCCCGCAAGTCCAGGTGTTCAATCAATTGCCCGAGGTTCGCGATATGTTGTTCGAGCCGGTACGCGTAGTCCTGCGGTTGAGCGGAGAGCCCCATTCCCATGTGGTCAACGGCAATCACCCGGTGAGTGGGCGCAAAGGCCGTGATGAGTTTTCGCCAGGCAAAACTCCATGTTGGATTCCCATGGGAGCACAGAATTACCGGTCCGCTCCCCTCGTCCACGTAGCTCAACTCGCCCCCCTCAACTGCGAAGCGTCGCGGTGTGAAGGGATACTCACGGACAAGTTCCTCAGGCAGTGGGGCCGTGGATGAATTCACGTTGCTGTCGGGTCTGGAGGGAGTGCGGTGTCAGGCCGAATCGGCAACGGGATCGCCTGCGAACCGCAGATGTTAGGGCGTTCTGCGCCGCACGCAAAGCGCTGGTGAAGTGGGATGGCGACAGCGGACATGACGGATCGATCTCGACATGCTCGCGGTGAACATCGGACCGGTGACTCCACTCGACTTTGTCGACAGCGCGCGACATACTCGGCGGCATCGCGACATCTTCCGAATTCAGGAGTTCCGCTCCGGCATCTTCCTCAGCCGCTCCCCCCAGCATGTGATGCAAGTCAGTGTCATTATTCCCACGCTGAATGAATCCGAGCGAATCGCCGCAGCGATCGAGAGCTGTCGTCTCGCCGGGGCCGATGAAATCCTTGTCGTTGATGGGGGCAGCACCGATGCGACCGTCTCCATTGCAGTCGAATCGGCGCAGGTGGTGCGATCTGAAGCGGGACGCGCCCGACAGCAGAACGCTGGGGCACAGCACGCATGTGGCGATGTGCTGCTGTTTCTGCATGCCGACTGTCAACTCGGTCGCGACGCGATTTTGCATCTGCGGGCGGCGCTGGAGAACGACCCCCAACTCGTCGCCGGGTGTTTTCGACAAAGGCTCGATCAGCCAGGATGGCAGTATCGCCTTCTGGAATGGGGGAACGCCCTGCGCGTCCGCTGGCTCGGTTGGATCTATGGTGATCAGGGATTGTTTGTGCGTCGGGAGGTCTTCCTGCGACTCGGGGGATTTCCGCCAATCGCATTGATGGAGGACCTCGCCTTTTCCAAGCAGTTGAGCAAAACGGGTCGCATGGCGCTGCTCAGCAGTCGACTGATCGTCTCAACCAGACGCTGGCGACAGATCGGCGCGCTGCGCCAAACACTGCGGAATTGGACGTTCATCGCACTTTGGCACGTTGGCGTCTCAACCGATCGTTTGGCCCGCTGGTATCGACAGATACGGTGAACGGTTCCTGAACGAGTTTGTGGTCAATCCAGGGTTTGTCCAACAAGAAACGGGGCACTGTGGCCAATTCGCCGCAGTGCCCCGCAGGGTGAATCCCATGTCATTGTCGCGACGCAGCGCGCGGTGAGCGTGCTGTTAGAAGAATCCGCCGCCGCCACCACCACCGCCGAATCCGCCGCCACCGAAGCCACCACCGTTGCCGCCGAAGTTGTTATTGTTGTTGAATCCGCCGGATGAGATGTGCTGGTAGTACATCTGCTCAGCACGGCGACCGGTGTAGCCTGGACCGTAGGAGGTGGAAACCACCGTCCGCTGCTGGGCATCCATGTTGCCCAGATCGGTCAGCACCTGAGCCACGAGGTTCCGACGCAGAGCATCGAGTTCTGGATCGGCATTGTTTTCGGTCCGTTCAACGATGACGGGGAACGGAGCGCTCCGCATGCGGGCGGCGATCTCAAGAATTTTGTCACGACCTTCCGGGGTCAGTTGTGCCGTCTGCCCGACGAAGTCGTGCCGATTGAGGATAAAGTCGAAGGCTTCCGCATTCGTCTGCATCACCTGATCGTGAGCACGCACGGTGCTTCCCAGCGGGAGTGTGTCTGGAATCGCGTTCGACTTGCGACAGGCCCAGCCGAATAAGGCGAAGTCAAGATCGGCCAGCAGCCGGCTGCCACAACCGCCGCAGTGACCACACTGCTCAACGCCGCATTCCGGGCCGCAGGTAGGACCGCACATCTGCTGTCCGCAACCGGGGTCACACATCTGCTGACCGCAGCTATGCTCGTACCCACAAGTCGTTTGACACGGTTCACAGGTTTGGCATGTTCCACATCCCCAACCGGTGTGCAGGCAGCCTGCGAGTGAGAGGCCTGCACCCAGCAAGGATGCGTAACCGATTTTCTGCCAGAACTTGGACATGTTGTGTCCCCTCCATTCGACGGGTGTCGAAAGCATGGTCACGTTAAGTTGAGTGGCGTGTTTCCAGGTGCGGTGGAGACATGCCCCCAGTGGGAATCGATCGTGGCGAAAGTGCCGAGATCACAAAGTTGTCGTGCGGTTGTCTTGAGGACGACTTGGTTCGTGTTTCGATATCGCTATCGACGTGCCGATCCGCGATAGGTCGGCTGTTGCTGGTTGCCTGCGGTCCGCTGGATTGCTCCTGGCTGCGGATACCGATTGCCCTGAGCCTGCATGGGGTAGGACTGCTGAACGGGAACCATCTGCTGTTGTGGCATTGGCTGGATCTGCTGCCGTCCCATGTTCGGCTGGGCCTGTTGTTGCCCCATGTACATTTGGTTTCCCATATACATCTGGTTGCCAGCAGGTGGTCCGTACTGCCCACCGTAGTTCGCTCCAGCGTCGGGGTAGGTCATCCCTTCTCCGTAGCGACCTGGTTGAATAGGTCCGCCCTGAGGAGCAGGGTTGTAGAAGTTGTAGCCAACGTCTTCGCCGTATCCCTGACCGTTACCGAAAGGCAACAGTTGGTAGTGTCCGAGGTCCGGGTTGCCTTCGATGCGGTTGAGCTTGAAGAAGTCGATGTCATCAGGATGCGTGGCATACCAGCCTGGCAGCGGCGGCACCTGATCCGGATCCATGGCCCGAACGATCTCCGGAGTCACGATGATCAGCAGTTCGCTCTCATCCTCGGTCGCCCGCTTCGAGTTGAAGACGAACTGACCGACGATCGGGATTTCCCCGAGTAGCGGGATGCGGGCGTTCTCTGCGTTCTCCTGTCGCGAGAACAATCCGCCCAGCACAATCGACTGACCCTCTCGCAGTTCCACGAACGTCTGCACGCGGCGGACATTCGTGCCGGGAATGCCGTTGACCGAGTTGCTGCCGTTGACCGAGCTGAGTTCAGGAACAATCTGCAAGCGAATCAAATCGTGGTCGACGACAGTTGGAGTCACAATGACCGGGGTACCAAAGCCTCGGAAGCTCGTTTGCTGACCGGCGGCTCCACCGATCCCAACGATCGTTGGTACAGCGAATTCACCCCCGGCGATGAACGAGGCGGGATGGCCTGCCAGTACCGAGAGTCGTGTGTCTTCCATGACCCGGGCGCTGCCGTTCGAGGCGAGAGCATCAATCACGGCCTGGAAGTCACCAGCGTCAAAGATGCCCGTGAGCACGGGGTTCGCGGCAAAGCCAGCGGCCTGTTCCAGAACCACCTGTCCATTGTTGATCGCTGCGTTCCAGTCCACTCCCATACGACGCAGCTGAGACCGATTGATTTCCGCCATGCGGACACGGACATTGATGGTGAATTCGCCAGGAACCTGAAGCTCATCGACGATGAGGCTGGAAGTCCAGTCGTTCCCGTTGTTGAAGTTGTTGGGGTCGCCCACACCGTTGCCGATGCCGCCTCCCCCGTAGCCGCCATACCCTCCGCCGTAGCCACCGTAACCGTTGCCACCATAGAGATTGCCTTCCTGGGCGATGACTTCACCCCGGACGATCTGCATGATGCGGGCGGCTTCTTCGGCATCGCGGGCCTGACCACGCACAATGATCTTCCACGACAGCGGGATCAGATAGACCTTGCTGTTGGGATACAGCAGAGCGAGCTTTCGCTCAATTCGACCGTAGTCGATGCGACGCTGCTCATCGAGGCTGGGATCACGTACGACCGTGACGGTATACATCAACGGTTCTTCCTGATCCTCGAACCACAACCAGAGGTCGGTCGTGCCCAAGCCAAGGCCAAGGAGAGAGAGTTCCTTTTCGGAGAACTGCACCACATCGATCACCCCTGGTTCCGACCATGCCATACGGCGGACCTTGTTTCGGGTGATCATCAGCTGGCTGCGATGGTGAATCACTTCCAGCTCCTGATCCGATCGCAGCATCGCCTGAATCCGGGGATCCAGCGGCTGCTGCGGCTCACCCAATGCATCGGCCATCCCCATGCCAGCGGGAGTCGGCTCAGGGGTGGTGCCATAATTGGGTGGCGTGTAGGGGCCATATGCTGGCCCCTGAGCCTGCGCGGCAGACGCTACGAGCGACAAAACGAGTACTGCCCAAGAGACTCGTCGGAAGGATCCTCGCCAGATGGGCGATGAATTTGGAGTCCGTTCCGACGTTGCATATTGCTCGTGAATGGTCGACATCCGGTGTCGCTCCTCTACGGCTGCGGGGAATGTTCCCCCAAACGAACATCAAGCTGATCTCGATGTCCCATTCCTCATGAATGGAAGCCTCACAATTGAAAGCTCCGGATGAACTATCGGCGGTCCATTTTGCAGCAATTGACGAGAAACGACGCGAAACCGGGCAAAGTAAATGAATACAGGTAGATTCGGAAAAGCGCGAAGAAGGGGTTGTTTCGGTTAGATAAACTTTGCCGGTTACTACGATTTCGTGATCGTGTAGAGCGGGGAAACCTGCATCGAGAATCTGCCCCACCAACAACGCAAAAAGGGAGACCGAAGTCTCCCTTTCAGGCAATTCTCAATGATTGATGCCGCGATTTAATGCACGCACGCGGCGGCGAGCCCAGTGTGAGCCGAATGCGGATGCCGCATCGGTTGGCTCTGACAGCAGGGATCTTTGCGAACTCTAGCTGGCTTCGACCGGCAACACGTTGATCCGACGACCATTGCGGTCGAAGAAGACGGTCCCGTCTGTCAGGGCGAACAACGTATAGTCCTTCCCCATCCCAACGTTCTTGCCGGGATGCCATTTGGTCCCGCATTGACGAATGAGGATGTTACCAGCGATGACCGCTTGACCACCGAACTTCTTTACGCCCCGGCGCTGTGCATTCGAGTCGCGACCGTTGCGGGTTGACCCTTGTCCCTTCTTGTGTGCCATGACACCTACACTCCGATAAACTGCGACCGCTCATATGGCGGCAGTGAGATTAACGCTTGGAGAACTGGAAACTGCGGCGGGCTTTCTTGAAGCCGTACTTCTTACGCTCGACCATTCGACCATCACGTGTCAGGAAGCCACCAGCGTGCAATTGGTGATGCAGTCCAGGGTTCTTGGCCTGCAATGCCCGGGCGATTCCCAGGACAACGGCGCCAGTCTGACCGGTTGGGCCACCGCCTCGCACGCGGATCGCGACGTCGACCTTGCCATCAGTCTCAGTTGCCTTGAGAATTCGCATGATCATTTCACGATCACGCTCGATTGCGAAGTAATCCTCGAAGGCTCGGTCGTTGACTGTAATCTGTCCTGAGCCATCTTTGAGGCGAACGCGGGCGACAGCGGTCTTACGGCGTCCGGTTCCCCAGGCCGTACCGAATTTGTCCACCTTACCACGGATCACGGGATCGTGATGCGGGACCGCTTCGCCATCGACATCGGCAGCTTGACTGCCAATATCCAGTCCACTGGCGAGTTCTTCGGCAGCGTCAGCGTCAGCCTCGGGGGCAGGGGTATCGGATTCCGGGAGGAGTTCTTCCGTCGACATGGTCTATTTCCGTGAAAACACGATGGGGAACGGGGACAAGCCGCCCCAGTTGACTACTTCTTGAGGTATTCCGGCAGCGGAACTGGCTGCTGGGCCTGATGCGTATGATTTGGACCGGCAAACACGCGGAGCTTCTTGAGCATCTTGCGGCCGAGTTTGTTCTTGGGCAGCATTCGACGCACCGCTTCGATCAGAATCCGATCAGGATGCGATTCAAGCCACTCCCCAGCCGTCGCGATCTTGCGACCACCAGGATATCCGGTAAACCAGTCGTATTCCTTCTGGGCCATCTTCCGGGTGAAGTTCGGATTCGTCGGGTGAGCTTCGCTCTTGCCTGTGAAGCGAACTTGTTCGCAGTTCACAACGACGACACAATCACCGCAATCGACATGCGGAGTGTAGGTTGGCTTGTGCTTGCCCATCAAAATGGTAGCAATTCGGGTTGCCAACCGGCCAACGACTTCGCCAGTTGCGTCAACAAGGTACCAGTCTGGCTGGACCTCTTCCTTCTTTGCCACGTAGGAACGTACGACCGGTTGCACCGTAACTTCCTTATTTCACAACAGTTACATGTGGGGTCCTCAGCGGAGTTCCCACGAATCTGAGCCAGCCAAACAGCGGCGGATCGAGGAAGATAACGCAGACGAAGCGGACTTTCA
>JAGQQB010000091.1 GCA_020426425.1 Planctomycetaceae bacterium
ACTGGTGTTGTTCGACAATTTGAGCGAGTTCGCAGTCACAGGGTGCCAGCACGATCATCGGCACTCCGGCCGCAAGGACGCCGTAGAGCTTGCTGGGCATCAGGCATTCGACGACCTCGGGGCGAATGGAGACCAGATGCAAGTCGGCGGCGCTCAGGCTGTCGGACAAGGTCTCGCGCGGCTGGTACGGCAGGAAGATTATGTTCTCCAGGTTCTTCTCGCGGGCGAGTTGCTCCAGTCGCGCCTTCTGCTGCCCTTCGCCGATCATCAGGAAATGTACGTCGGGGAAATCGCGGAGTTGCTCGGCGGCATCGATGATGGGGGTCAGCACATGCCCGACGCCGAGATTGCCGGAGTACATCACCAGGAACCGGTCGGTTCCATGCTGGTGGCGAAACGCATTCTCCTCGGTGCGAGGTTTGATGGAGGTCGTATCGACCCAGTTTGGCAGCACGACGATCTTCTCCGTTGGCACACCGTTCCGCTCGCACAACGTCCGCATGTCCTGGCTGAGAACGATCACGCGATCGGCCCGTCGATAGGCTCCCACGAGCAACCAGCGCAGCATGCGCGTGATGAATCCTTCCTGGACCTTGCCGACCGCAATCGCCACCTCAGGATAGATGTCCTGCAGATACGCGACGAAGCGGCAACCATACCGCCACTTGAGCAGTCGTCCCACGAGCGGCAGGAAGAAGGGATCGGTTTCGGTGATGACGATGTCGGGTCGGTTCGGCAGCCACAAGCCGCGCAGCAGTGCCATGAGCGAGAACGTCACCAGATTCAGGATACGGCCAACGAAATTGTGCTTGGGAAACCGGGTATGCCGCACGCGAAGAATCTCGACACCAGCATGCTCGTCGCGACCGGCCTTCGTCGTCGCCACCTCACCGGTCACATGATTCGGCAGCCCCACCAGCACGGACACCTGAAAGTCCTGTGACAGATCTTGGCTGAGATCGGTCAACAGTTGTCCTGTGGCCTCGGTATCGGGCCAGTAGGAGCGATTCAGGAACAGGACGCGTGGTTTCGACACTGCCAATTCTCAATTCAGCCGTCGGCGAACAGCGATCGGCCATCGGCCAATTGCCAACGGCGATCTGCCTGGTGAATCTGATGGATGGGAGTCGTACCCGACGCTTCTAGCGTCGGAGGCGATTGTCCGAGCACTTTGTCAGCGATAGGTCAATTGCGCCACCATTCATCAGACGCACTACAATCCGCCTCAGTATCTCACGTCTGATGGCTCGTCAACCACGGATGTGCCATACTGGGTTTTTCGATCGGGAGATGTGATCTCCTCGTACAAATATCCCAGCTGTGCGACACTCCGATGTTTGACGCCTCACTCCTGGTTGTCCAGGGAATCGATCAGGGAGTCCGGCTCCCGCTGGATGTTCCGCGCCTCGTGCTCGGTCGCGGCACACAGTGCGATGTGCGTGTAGCCGACAGCGAGGTCTCGCGCCGCCATGTGCAACTGATTCGCGAAGACGGACGTTGGACCTTGACCGATCTGGGAAGTTCCAACGGCACTTTCGTCAATGGCAAGCCGGTGCAATCGGCCGTCCTGAGTCAGGGGGACCAGATTCAGGTTGGCCGCAGTATTCTTGTATTCGATTCCGGAGAACCTCGCGATCAGTCTGCGGTGCAACAGCGGATTCGGCTGGTGACTGATGTGGCTCAGGAGGAATCGCGAATCGTTGGCACGGCCACCGGCAACGCCGCTTCCCAAATGGTTCAGGACGCCGCTGTTGGAGCCGCAACTGGAACTCCCGTCGGAGCCAGCCTGCAAACGCTCTATCGGATCACCGAAGAGGTCGCACGACCGACAACCTCGCTGGACCAGACACTGCAGCGCATTCTCGATTTGACACTCGACACCATTGGGGCAGATCGTGGTTGCATGCTGGTGACGAATTCCCGGACCGACCTCATCGAGCCGCGTGTCGTCAGTCATCGGCCCGATGTCGATGTGAATGCCCGCATGCCGATCTCGACCAGCATTGTCGAGTACGTCATTCAACAGGGACAGGGAGTCCGAACAAGTGATGCATCGCACGACAGCCGGTTCGACGGCGGCCGCAGCATCCTTAAGAGCGGTATCCGCGAAGCGATGTGCGTCCCCATGCATGGCCGATACGAATTGATGGGAGTGATCTATGTCGACACAACCTTCCAATGGAATACGCCCGGCGATCCCAGCGAATCCCGCTTCACCGATCAACTGCTGACGCTACTGCTGGCCGTCGCGCGGCAGTCGGCACTGGCAATCGAGAATCACCGCTATCAGGAAGCCCTGGTCGAAGCGGAACGACTGGGTGCGATGGGCCAGACCATTGCGACGATGAGCCATCATATCAAGAACATTCTCCAGGGCGTCCGTGGCGGCAGCTATCTCGTCGACATGGGACTGGAGCAACAGCAGGACGACCTGATTCGCAAAGGCTGGGGGATCGTCGAACGCAATCTGGACCGCATCTATAACCTCGTCATGGATATGCTCCAGTTCAGCAAAGAACGACAGCCGGAACTGAAACTGAGCGACCTTAACGGATTGATCCACGAAGTCGGTGAACTCGTCGCCTCCAGAGCCGATGCAGCCGGACTGCAGATTGAATACGAACTCGCGGCGGACCTCCCGGAATCTCTGTTTGACACGGAAGGGATGCATCGGGCAATCCTGAACATTGTCACGAATGCCGTCGATGCGGTCGAAGGTCAGCCGGAACCGTATGTCGTCATTCGTTCGGGACTGGATGCCGACAACCAACTCTGGATCGAAGTACAAGACAACGGACCAGGCATCCCCGAGGAGGAACTCCCCAAACTGTTCCATCTGTTTGCCTCCACCAAAGGCTCACGAGGAACCGGTTTGGGGTTGGCCGTCAGCCGCAAAATTCTCGCAGAGCACGGCGGGGACATCGCGGTCGAGAACTCCCCCGGCATGGGGGCGAAGTTTCGCCTGCATTGGCCGATGACCCAGGACGATGAAGAGGATGGTCCGGTCGAATCGGGCCAGACGCTGGTTTCTTAAGCCGCTGCACGCATGCCTGAGCCCCTCCCCTTACTTGCAGCCCCCTAAAGACGAACGTGCCAGACCAGTCCCGGTTGAGCCTCTAGTCTCAATTCTGGTCGACGCAGCCATATCGCCAAGTCCCTATGGGGGCGTGACAGTCCACTGGCCGGTCGCTGTCCCAGCGGTATGGACTGGGGCGTACATCGTCCCGTTCCGAGCCTGATGCCAGGATTTCCGCATGCTGATCGTGTAAAGATCTCGCCTCGCACCTGTTCAAAAGTTTGAACAGGTCGCCTGACGCAAGTGGTATTCGCAGTTCGGATTGTCAGACCAACATATTCGGTTTTTCAGCAGTTCTGTAGGGATTGCATCATCCGCGCTGGCTCAGAGTTCGCATGGGAACGAAAAGTGCAGCATTGTGCAGCGTGCCAGGAGTCACTTCGACCGAGGAGCGGTGAAACAAGTCGGGAATTCTCCCCAAACATTCCAATCCACATGAGTGAATACGACGGACTCACGGTCTTCACAACTGGTCAGGTTGCGAGAATCTGTCAGGTGGCCCCCCGCACGGTCAGTAAGTGGTTTGATTCTGGCCGACTGAACGGCTACCGGATTCCCGGATCGCAGGACCGCCGAATTCCCAGGGAGAGTCTGATTGAATTTATGCAGTCGCACGGCATGCCGCTGGGGGTGCTCGCCCCCGTTGGTCCCGCCCGTGTCCTGCTGATCGAAATCGACACTGCGATTCGACATTCACTGGAGACCGAATTCGCTACCGAACTTGACTTGGAGTACGCGGCAAGTGCATTCGAAGCGGGGAGCATGGCGGTCAACCTCCGTCCGCATTGCGTCGTGATCGATTCCCGGAAAGACCCCGAGGCGCTGAAACCGGTCGCACTTGGCCTGCGCCGTCTGATGGCCAAAGACATCGTGCTGGTTGGGATCATCCCGGAAAGCAGTACCGACCCTGAACTGCTGCAGACGCTCGACGAAACCTTCCGCCCCCCCGTCGATGCCGCGCTCGTCGCCGCCCGAATTCATCATCTCGCCCGGCGCATGTCGCTCAAAGTGCGCTAGAGACCTGCCCCCAGACTCAAGCACCGATTCAGCGCGCGTGTCAACACGTGTCAACTGAATGTTACCGCGTCGAGTTTGCGGCAACGATTGGGCGTGTTCGCCCCGTCAATAACACTCGTCCCCATGCAAAGGAGCCAGCCTCACCGCCTACGTCCAAGGCACATCGGACAGGTTGTTTCCCCAAAACTCGCGAGGTGATACTCGGACGCTGACAACGTCGGGCGCGGCATGACCCCGTCAATCGGGCGGGGTCACCCATTCGCATTGGTCAACGCAACTGCCTGCCGTTTCGCCGCCTCGGCGACTTCAATCGCCTTGAGCAGACCCTGCGCCTTGTTGAGTGTCTCCTGATACTCCAGGGTCGGCACACTGTCCGCCACGATGCCAGCGCCAGCCTGGACATACGCGGTGCTCCCCTGCATGACGAGCGTTCGCAGTGCAATGCAGGTATCCATATTCCCGGTGAAGTCGATGTACCCCACCGCCCCGGCATAAGGCCCACGACGGTGTCGCTCGAACTCATCGATGATCTCCATCGCCCGCACCTTCGGAGCGCCAGAAACCGTTCCCGCCGGCAATCCTGCCCGCAGGGCATCGAGCGCTGTTAACCCCTCGCGCAGCTGACCAATCACATTCGACGTGATGTGCATCACGTGGCTGTACCGCTCGACGACCATCACGTCACTCAACTGCACACTGCCGTACGCAGCGATGCGACCGACATCGTTGCGAGCGAGGTCGATCAGCATCACATGCTCGGCCCGCTCTTTGGGGTCGGCGAGCAGTTCTTCCGCCAGCGCCCGGTCTTCGGCTTCATTCGCACCGCGTTTCCGGGTCCCCGCCAGTGGCCGAATGGTCGTTTCCCCGTCTTCCACACGCACCATGATCTCCGGCGAACTCCCCACCAGCGTGACGCTCGGCGTCTGCAGCAGAAACATGAACGGGCTCGGATTCACCACCCGCAGCGCGCGATAGACATCAAGTGGTGCGGCAGAGGTTTCCAGTTGTAGGCGTTGACTGAGGACCACCTGAAAGATGTCACCGGCGCGAATGTACTCCTTGCAACTCTCCACAGCCGCTTCGAATTCCGCCTGTGTGAAATTCGAGGTCCACTCCCGCGACGTCGACGACACGGTGGTCACATCTGGCATCGTCAGCCCAGTCCGGTTCTGCTCCAGTCGACGGCACAACTCATCGACCCGAGCACAGGCGCGATCGTATTCGACCTGCAGGTCGTCACCATCGGTCCGGGCATTCGCCACGACGAGAATCGTCTTACGAATGTGATCGAAGACGATCATTTCGTCGTAGATTGCGAACGACAGATCGGGCAGATGCCGGTCATCTTCTGGTGCGTTGGGGAGATGCTCGGAATAGCGAACGACATCGTACCCAGCGTAACCAACAGCCCCGCCGAGGAATCGCGGCAACCCCTCGACATGCCGCGACGGATACTGCCGCAGCAACTCTTCCAGTTCATCCAGAGGATCGTCGACCGTCCGCCGCTGCTCGGTCCCCTGCTGGCGGACGACAAGCTCCTGGCCGAAGGCTTCCATCCTCAGACAGGGGTTCCCCCCCAGGAAGCTGTAACGGCCCACACGCTCTCCACCGACCACACTTTCGAACAGGAACGCCTCGCCCGACCAACCCGCCTTACAGAAGGCACTTACTGGGGTCAGCGTGTCGCTGTACAACAACCGGTACACCGGCAGCAACTTCACGCCGCTGGCCTGCTGCTGGAACTCGGAGAACTCGGGGCGATGCATGTGTCGGAGGAACGTCAGGAACGATGATTGGGAAATTTTCGCGGACTCAGATAATGAGGAAAACGCGGCGAATCCGCTGGTGGTCGGAAAGTTCAGGATGAGGTGAGGGCAGACAACTCCGCAAACGTCGCCCGCAGTTCACTGGTGAGTCCGGAGATCAGATCCGGTTTCTCACCCGATGGCAATACACCCCATGTATAGGTTTCCACCTCCAGATGCGGTGCATAGTCGAGCGTGGCCACGCCTTGAAGTGCCTCGCGCAGTTGTGGACGTGTCGTTCGCAAAGGGCCAATCTGTTCGGCATCGACCGGTACATGGAAGTGGATCCGCCAAGCGTCGGCGACTCGAAATCCCTCGAGCGGATTCTGACACAATTCGGCAGTCAGATCCTGCTGAAAGATTGTCTGACCCTCACGCGTTCGGGCGAATGTCTGGTGGAGATAACGCGGCTCGACGAAGTTCGCGAGAAACTCACGACCGACCACGTTTTCTTCCGGAGAGTCCAAATGCAACGCGCAGGTAATATGAACCTTGTTGATTCGAATGCCCGCCGCCTGCAGCGACTGAATCGAGGCCGGAATCTCTTCAAACTCGACCGCCTGATGACACACATCATAGCAGACGCCAACATGCCGCTGCACCAGATCGAGCACACCCCGCTGCTCCGCCAACGCAAACAGTTCGCGAAAGAACTCGAGCGTTTCCCTAGTGGTTTCCAACACACACAGTGGTTCCGGCTCGATGGCCAATCGAACGACCCGGCCCGTGTCGTCGTGCAGTGCATCAAGTTTCCGGGCCAGCTGCAGTAGCTGTTCCAGGCATCGCTGGCGAAAGTCCACGGCCGTCGACAACTCTTTGAAACCGAGCGGCACTGTCGAAATGCTCCCTTCGACCCCTTCACGCATCAATTCCGCCAGGATGGCCGCACAGCCCAGGGTGTAGTCCAGTCGCTCCGAGGTCGTCCAATCGGGCAGATAGACCTGTTCCTTCACCCGCTCGCCATGGAAATTTCCATACGGAAAGGCATTCAACGTGTAACAGGTCAAATCTCCATCCTGGAGTGCGGACCGCAACGGATCGAGGCCGTCGGGATCGGTCTGCAACTCCCGTATCACCGAATCGGCGAGCCACAAACCGGCGGCGATGGGCTGCCCCACCCGTTCGCGGACTGGCTTGGTGAAATCGCGCAGTCCTTGGACCACCTCCGATACCGTCAGACCGGGATGAACATTCGTGCAATAGGACAATGGCAACGTGCTGATCGACATGCGGGCAGATTAGCCGATGCCCGTTCCTCGGGCGAGTGGGCCGCAAGCTGTATCTGCGCGGCAAGGAACTTGTGATGCTTCAGATTCCGAATTCAGCAGAACCGAGACCTGTTTCGCGTTTCAATCAGCTGTCAGCAATCGTGAATCGTCGACACTTCCCCCTGATCGCCAACCGCCAGGTCTCAGGCAGACGCCACCGACGTTGGTACCGCCGGGTACAAGCACAGCGGGTACAAGCACTATCTGTCAAACGCGCCGTCCGTCGCATGCGAATCGTCGATTGCCTTTTCCGCACTTGCCCTGAATGGTACAACCAGTCCAGGCAGCATGCCTTGTGTTCATTTGAATTCGTCAGATTCCTCGGTTCTTGACGTGAGGAAAGCGAAATCTGAACATCGGTGAAGGAGACTTCCACTCCGGCGACGATACAGGAGTTTGAAGGAGTCTCCAATGTGGGGGCGAGCGCGGACATCATCGACACGAATGAGCAATACTCCAGATCCAGAACGGAGCAACGGAAAGGCTGCCGTCCATCAGCGGGAGACGGTTCAGTTTTACCGGAGCTACGCGCACCACAGTCCTCTGGGAGACTGCTGGCATCTGGAAGTCCAGGGCCGTGTGTTCGCACCTTCCCGGCGACACATTCGCAAACGGGCGCTCATGTTTCTGCTCAAGAGCGTTGTCCGACCCGAAACGCAAACGGAAGAACATCAACTCTTCCTGGAACGGGCACAACTGTTTCTCACTGAGCACCGTCGCGGGAAATCGATTCCGATCACCATTGCCGAACAGGCACATGCCCTGCCCGACACGACGGAGAATGGCCACTTTGAGGCAACGCTCACCATGCAGTCGAGCGAACTCGGTCCCTCCATCGTGACTCTGCCCGATGGTCGCCGCTTTGTGCAGTTCTGCGTCGAACTTCCGGAGGCCGATGGACGCCTGTTCGCTGGCGATGTCGAACTTGTGTCTCCGCAGGGAATCTCTGTCATCTCCGATGTCGACGACACCATTAAGATTTCGAACGTTGCCGACCGCAAGGAACTGCTGCAGAACACATTCACCCGTCATTTCCGCTCAGTTGATGGCATGCCCGCGCTCTACCAGCGGTGGGCCGATCTGGGCTGCAGTTTTCACTATGTCTCCGCGAGTCCCTGGCCACTCTATGAGCCGCTCGATCAGTGGCTCAATGTCGACCAGTTTCCGGCTGGGAGTGTCCACCTGCGGTACGTCAAGCTCCGTGAACTGCGTCGTGATCGTGAAGGGCACGGGTCATTCCGTGCGAAACGAGCGGCCATCGAACAAATTCTCCGCTCGTTCCCCGGACGCCGCTTTATCCTCTGTGGTGATGCGGGGGAACGCGATGCCGAACTCTATGCCCTGATTGGCCGCACCTTCGGCAATCAGGTGGCACACATCTGCATCAGACAAGTCCAGGGACGCCACAACCCCAACGGACTCTCAATGTCCGAGATTTCGCATCTCGACCCCGGCCGCGAAGACCGCTGGACACTGTTCAATGACGCCCTGGAACTCGAGCCAGTGCTCGACAAGGTGCGTGGGATGACCTCGGCCTGACGGCACACTTACATCACGCCGACGATGTTCCGCTGACCAACCTACGCAGCTGCAGCATGCACATTCGCTGTGCGCGGCCGTTCCGCACCATCACTCAATACAGATACCACCGCACCGACAACATCGCTTGATGGATGCGCGTATCGGCAATGTAGGCTCCGCCAGGGACGGCGACGGTATTGGTGCCACAATCGACAAAGCGATATCCAATGTCGAGGTCGGCATCTTCACACAGCGGCAGCGTAATCCCCGTTCCGAGTTGATAAGCGAACGCCGTCGTCGAATTACTGCTGGGACCGAAACCGGTGTAGACGGTCACGTTGGTCGAAGCGACCCCCAGTCCGCCCCCGGCGTAGACGCTCAGATACTCGTTGATCGGAATGTCCCACCACATGTTGGCCATTGCAGTCCAGGTGTTCTGCCGGACCGGGAACGTTCCACCGAAGGCGCCAATCGCTGACTGGTTGGACAACCCCTGCCAGTTCCCTTCGATCTCCATGCGACGCCGATAGGCACAAAATTCGTCCGAAATCCCCAATGCGATCCCGGAACCGACCACGAAGTCTGAGTCGTTACCGACAAACACCTCTTCCAAAGCACCGCTGCTCCCGCCGCCAGAGACATTGACCAAAGTAAGCGGCAAGTTCGACTGCAAATAGCAGGTCGAGTCGCAAGGCTCGGCAAAGATCACGTCGCAGTCGAGGAATGGATATAACAACTCCCCGTCAGCACCTTCGGCGATCACACCCCCGATTTGTGCGAGCAGCAGCACACAGCATGCAGACAGAATCCATCGTCGCAACATAAGTCTTCCCCATCCATGGATCGACGAGAACGGCCCCGTACCCCCTCGGTCCACATCCGTGGATTCCCGAGCGATCGGCGTGGCCATTCAGAAGCACAATGTTGACAAAGCGCTCTGTAACTTCTTTCGAGCACCCTGGAATGCGGGCTACTCGCGTAATGGGGACAGATCGCAGTTTCCATACAAGTAGGAGATCATGGCCCTCAGGTTCGCCATGCCCGGCATTGCCCACACACTCCGTACAATCCAATTTTCGAGACACTTTGAACCGGCAACCGGCAAGAACTGCGGCGCAAGTTAGCGCACCATAGTGCAGCGGTCAGCTACTCCCAGCGTTTACCACATTGCGTGCAGAATACGTGCTCTGGCATCAGCATGATCACCCACAGGCATCTCTTGTTTACGCTTGAATGCCCTTTGTTCGCATGCAACATCCTCGCGGAGTGCGTGCAATACCTTGGGCGTCCTGACATCGGGTCAGAATGCATGGTGCAACTCGGACGCTGGCCGTGTCGTGAACGACCGCCGCGTCCCAGAGGGACTCAGGATCTCACGCCAAGATCACGCATGGTTGTCTCAGTCACCCCCGCTCCATACGCTGTGACCATCGCGTCCGACGAACTCGCGTCCCAGGAGAGACACATGCTGCGACAGGTTGCGGTTCACCTCACCCTCTTGCTCATCTTCTGGTGCGGCGCTGGCGGGTCGTTGCCAGCCGCTCCGCCGAATGTCGTCCTCATTGTCAGCGACGATCAGGGGTACAACGATCTCGGTGTGCTCAGCGATCGCATGCTCACCCCGGCGCTCGATCGGCTCGCTCAGGAAGGAACGCGGCTGACGAACTTCTACGTCGCCTGGCCCGCCTGTACCCCATCGCGCGGCGCACTCCTCACCGGTCGATATCCTCAGCGGAACGGGATCTATGACATGATCCGCAACGAGGCTCCAGATTACGATCATCGCTACAAGCCAGCGGACTACGAAGTCACCTTCGAGCGCATCGGCGGCATGGACGAACGGGAGATACTGCTCCCGGCATTCCTCCAGCAGGCTGGTTATCGCTGTGGTATTTTCGGCAAATGGGATCTCGGGAGCCTGCGTCGGTATCTACCGCAGCAGCGAGGCTTTGATGAATTCTACGGCTTCGTGAACACCGGCATCGACTACTTCACGCATGAGCGGTACGGCGTCCCCTCGATGTACGATGGCAATCAGCCGACGCAGTCAGATCGCGGAACCTACTGCACCGACTTGTTTCGGGATCACGCACTGAAGTTCATTCGCGACAATCGCGAGCAACCGTTCTTCCTGTACCTCCCGTTCAA
>JAGQQB010000092.1 GCA_020426425.1 Planctomycetaceae bacterium
CGCAACAATAGCCAGCGGGAGATCGAGTAAAAGACAACGCCCGCCGCCAGTGTCGCGGTCAGATTGCAGCTGAGATCGAACACATCCCAGCTTCTGCCAGGGATCAGTACTTGGCTGGTCTCGGTCGCAATCCCATGCAACAGCAATCCCGACACAATTGCTACATCGTGTTCGCCACGTTCAGGACGCAAACAGGACAGAACAGTTAGTGTCAACGTGAAGTACGCGATCGAATGCGCGGCATAGCCCAGGTGCCGGATTCGCACTCCATCTGCACACTCCATCCATGCGCGTAGCAGGTGCGGAACCGAAGGATGAAGAAGCAGGAGCGTTGTCAGAATTGCGATCCCGACGGCCAGGAAGCGCTGTAAGGGTTCGTAACGTTTACAAGCGATATTTGTAAAAGGGGGAATAGTCATCGGGTATCGATTCTCCGGCTGGGGACAGGGAACAATCAACCTGGTCGGGGGCTGTCCATTGCCGGGGGATGGTTTCGCACCGGGAATTCCCGCATTTGTTGCCTTTTGTCGACAACCATTGCCATCCACCTTTTGACCGTTACCTCTTTGTGAGCTAGATGCCAGAGGCGTTGTGTTGCGTGAATGCAACTTGCGGACCACTTCCAACGGTCCTCTTCGCCGGAGAACACCCTTCGTGGACCCGCTTCGGTCGTTCGACCGGGACGAATCCTCAACCCACTCGTGCGAGAGGGAACAATGCTTCAGGAAGTTTCCAATCCAACGCAGTCTGCCGAGAGCAAGACGCTGATCGAGTTGCATCCCCGTCGACTCGAACTGGCCCCAATCGCGCTTGGCCCAGGGCGCTACGTGCTGGGACGCTCCAGCGAGTGCGAACTGCGCATTGATGTTGATGGCGTCGAGGCCCAACACTGCATGTTGCTCGTGGGGGAGCGTCGCGTCGTCATTAAGGCAATCGCTCCGCTCACCTGGGTCAATGACGAAGCTGTCCGCGAATCTTCGCTGAAGGTCGGTGATCGGCTGATCGTTGGGCCAATTGAATTCCACGTGCGCGCGGCAACCGAGCAATCGTCCACGCCAGTTCCCGCTCCAAAGTCACGCAATAGTTACGCGCCAGCGGGCATCGAGACCGCGATTGAGAGTTTGCAGCGGACGGCCACTCACCAGATCCCAGCGGAACCCCAGCGCACTCAGCCGCAGCCAGAACCAAAGATTGCCAGCTTGTTGCCACAGCTGACACCACCCAGCACTCCGGCATTGCCGCGTCCTGACTTTGAGCGGGAAGAGGCGGAATTGAAGGCACTCCGGATCGAGCTTGAGCGACAGGCAGGTGAGCAGCAACGTCGCGCCGAGCAGTTGCAACGTGAACTGACCTGGCTGGACGATGAACGGAATCGACTAAACGACCGTCAGGCGCTGCAAGAGGAGCGGCATGCGCAGCTCAGCGCCAGGGAGACGGAACTCAGCAGCGAACGCGCCGCCATCCGGGAAGACCGACAGTTGCTCGAACAGGAGCGACACGAACTCCAGGCCGATGCGCAAGCGGTGCGTGAATTGCGCGCGGAAACGCTTTCGGAGCAACAACAGAATCGGGAACTCGCCAGCGAACTGGAGCAACAACAGGCCGCCCTCCAGGACCGATCAGCTGAGCTGGAACGACTGACTCAGTCGCTACGAGAACAGGAAGACCAGCTGCGGGCAGATCAGGCCCGATTGACTGACCACGAGGCCGAACTGCTGGACCATGCCGCCGCGCTCGATTCACGCGAACACGAACTGCTCGCGCGGACCCAGGAAGTCGCCACTGAGGAAGCGGCGTTGGCCGCGCGTCGGACCGACTTGGATGCCGCCGAATCGCGACTCGCCACTGACCGTGAAGAGTTCGCTGCCGAACGCAGCCAGACGCAATCGGAACGCGTGCGACTCGAACAACAACGTCAGGAACTGGACGAACGCAACCGGTCCCTGTCCACCCGTCAGACAGAGATCGACATTCGTGAGTCGGCCCTCGAACAGCAGACGCAGGAGTTGCAGTCGCGGGAAAACGAACTGCGCAAGCGGCATCAACAGCTGGATGTCGCGCGTGATCAGATTCGGGCAGACCAGGAACGTCTGCAACAACTCGACTCCCGACAGCAGTGTCTCGACGAACGTGACGTTCAACTGGCCGATCGGGAGTCAATGCTCGTTGAGCGCGAGACTCAACTGCTCGATCGTGACAATCAGCTCACTGATCGCGAAGCTGAGTTGGCCGATCTGAATGCGCGTCTGGTCGAGCGCGAATCGCAGCTGGCGGAACGCGAAACCAATCTGTCGGAAAGAGAAGCCCAGCTGACAGACCGCGATGAAGAACGATCCGGTGCGGGTTTGCAACTGGCCGAACGCGAAGCCTCGTTGGCAGATCGGCAGACGCGATTGGACGAGCGCGAAGCCGAGCTGACCAACCTCGCCGCGCAACTTTCCGAACGAGAAGCCCAACAGATCGGTCGCGAATCAGAATTGTCGGCACGGGAACTCCAGTTCCAGACACAGACGGAGGAACTGCAACAACAGCGTGACGTCCACCAACGGGAGCTGGAACACCTGCAGCAACAACAGGCAGTCCTGGCGACCGATCAACAGTCACTCAGTGACCGCCAAACCAGTCTCGCCGAACAGGAATGGATTCTCGCAGAGCGGCAGACCAACGAGACCAACACTTCGTCAGAACTCGCCCAGGCGCTGGCACAAATCGAAACCCTCGAGCAGCAGCTGGCCACTCTGTCCGCAGAGACCACAGCACAGGCAGATAACCGAACGAAATGCATTGAGGTCGTTCAGACGGAACTGGAATCAACACGACAACAGTTGATCGCCACGCAGGAAGAAGTAACTGCTCACCAGACAAAGGCGGCCCGGTTCGAAGCAGAACTGGAGTCGCTCAAGGGGGAACTCCTTCTGGAGGAGCAGGAACAACAACTGCTGCAGAATCAATTGAGAGAGCTCAATGACTCATTCAGCCAAACGAAAGACGATTTGACCGAGCGCGACTGGGAGATTGAGCACCTCAAGAGTGAACTGCAGCAACTGGGGGAACTGTCAGCCGCCGCGTCGACGGAATCGGAGCCGGTTTGGGAACAGAAGTGCGCCGAACTGACAACGCTCGTCGCAGACCTCAAGCAGCAACTTGAGATCGCCAGTGATGCTGCAGCTGAACATACGGCACTTGCGGCTCAGTTCGAGGAACTGCAGGCTCGGTCGACCGAATTTGAAGCACGCAATCAGGAACTACTGCGGCAGCTCGAATCTCACGCACACGATGCGGCACCGAATGCCGACCTCGACGATCAGCGGGCGCGTTTGTTGACTCAGATGCAGGAGTTTGAAGCAGAACGCAAGCAGTTCGAGGAAGAACAAACGCGCCTCCAAGCGAAACTGGAAGAGGTTGATGACGAACGCAATGCATTCATCATCGAACGCCAGTCACTGATTGCCGAACGCCAATTGCTGGAAGAGCGGCAACAGGAATTCGATCAGCGAATCCAGGAACTCAATGAACAGCAGCAGTGGCTGAACACCGAACGTGACCTGCTGGAGACGGAGCGCTCGCAATTTGAGCAGCAGCGTGCTGACGCCGACTACTACGCAACCAGCGACATTGCGACAGAACCTGACTACGATGCGAACGACGATCTGTCTGCCATTGCCACTCGTGAAGATGACGATGCGGCGCGGTTCAACGCCGCGTTGTTCGCTGCCGACTCCATCGAGTCTCCGGAACCAACGGGGCATTCCACTCACAGCGTGGTGAGTGACGACAGCTCATTGATCGGGGAAGAGGAGGCCGTCTCAACAGCACGCGAACAGGGGACAACCGACCACGCTCAGGACGATCGAGCTGAAGATTTTGACGAGACCGAGATGAGGGAGGATGCTGGCCAACTGGGGGGCCACCTTGGCTGCGGTTCCTCGGTGGAGTCGAACGCCACAGCGGACTCGGACTTGGTCGTGGAACTGCCGGGCACCGAGGCTGCGGAATCGACGGTTGGATTCGATTCTCAATTAAGCATTGAACTCGACGAACACACCGGTGAAATCAGCCATGAGATCACCGACGACATGGAGACCGGTGTCGCCATCGAGTTGCTCGAGGAGCCCGGCGAAGCAGACGCCAGCGACGAACACGCAGCGGAAGAAGTCATCTACCTTGAAGTCCCACAGGATGAGGACGATCTGTATGTTGATGACCTGCAAGTTGCTGGTCCGCATCCAGTCGAGATCCAGCTTGATTCCCCGCAGAATGATCCACTGGATGCGACCGTGTCATCCGACGGGCAGGTCCATCAGGAAGTCGAGGAAGAAGTTCATTTCTCATCGGTGATCAACTCGATCGCGTCGGCGGCGGTCTCTGAAAACGAGGCGGAATCGCGGTGGGACAATGACGCACCGGCTGGCCCAACCGGAGCTGAAGTCGAGGCGTCCGTGGAACATTCAGCTGTCGCCGAGGCTGACTCGGCGACACGCAGCCTGCGTTCTCAGCTTGCCGAGATGTTCGGCATGTCCGAAGAACGATTTCGCCATCACGATTCCGACTCCATCGATCCCAATCAACCCGGCGAGCAATTGGGCGACGAGTGTGACTCACAGCAGTCCAACACCGCAAACGCACTGTCGGTGGATCCCGCCGCAGACGCACCAGCTCCGCACATGGTCGCCGAGTCGAATGAGAGTGCGGACGAATCGGGGACCATCGGGGAGTCAACTGCGGACGATTCCGTCGCCGCATACATGGAACAGTTGCTCGCGCGAACTCGTCGTAGTGCCCCAGCGAGTCATGAGAGGCGAGCGCCGGAACCAAAGCCAGAACCAAAGCCAGAACCAATGCCGGAGAAACCGGTCGCCGAAACGGTCGCGCCGTCGCCAATCGAGTCCGTACTCCCCACGATACTCTCTCCAGAAGTGGAAGCGGAACTGCAAGAGCAGCAGACGCCCCGTACTACCAAGATGAATGCTCAAGAGAAGGAGGCGATGCGGGCGAACCTCGACTCGTTCCGTGAGCTGGCAAACATCTCTGCACGTTCGGCGGTTGCCAAGTCGCGCACCGTGAAGCAGCGGCTGGCATTCAAGACCAATCTGTTCCTGAGCGCCGCATCGTGGGTGGCCGCGCTGATGTTGTTGACGGCGGAGTTCTGGTCCAGCCAGTCACAACGTTTGCCTGGCATCATGATGCTGTTGCTGGCGATTGGATTCACGGTATGGGCGACGCTGTTGTGGCTCGAGTTGAAGAAGGATGAAGTCACCTCGATGGCAACATTTGAAGAAGTGGATCCTGTGCGTGACAGCACCGCGTCGGAGTGAATCGCGCTGAGCGCGCGACGATCATGTTCTGCTCGTGGATGCCTGCGTCGTGTTCTTGCCGAATTCTTCGCGCGCTTTACACCGAAGGGCAAAACTAGGGTTGCAACAGTTGGTCCATTTCGTACCATTTGCCCATCATTGTGAACTCATGCAACTTGAATGTGATCTTCACAAACTCTCGCATGGGAACACACGACTCAACCAAGGTTGGTGGGTCGGGAAGGAACTCGTGGTTCAGTTCGACATTTTTGCCCGGTAGCAATCGTCGGACACCACTCAAGAAACTCTGAGAAGGAGGAGTTTCCATGGCGAAGAAGAAGGCAACCAAAAAGGCCGCAAAGAAGGCCGCTCCTAAGAAGGCAGCCAAGAAGACGGCAAAGAAGGCCGTGAAGAAGGCAGCCAAGAAGACGGCGAAGAAGGCAGCCAAGAAGGCAACTGCCAAGAAGGCCACCAAGAAGAAGGCAACGAAGAAGAAGACCACGAAGAAGAAGTAGTTCTCTTCTGTTGCGACCTTTGCTACAACGAGCCGGGACACGAACTTTTCGTCTCCCGGCTATTTCTTTGCGCTGTTTGTTCTGTGGGCTGTTGGCGATTGACTGTTGGTCATCAGCACTGCGACCTGTGGCAAGGCGAACCGACGACCTGCTCTCATCCCTGGGCTCTCATCCCGAGTCCCTAGCTTCCTGCATCGGTGCCGCCGCTCGACACGGCATCGAGCCGTGCTTGTGCCTGTTCCGCCAAGGTGCGGAACTCTTCCAGATTGCCATACAGTCTCACGATGGCGCGCCATTTCTCACGGGCGAGAAGCTGCTCACCCTGTTCGTGGAGATCGTCCGCCTCTTGCAGTTGAGCGCGTACGAAGGCGACGCGGTCGGTCTCGCTGTTCACCGCTCCACGAATCTTGTCCGCTTGATCCCGTGCCAACAGCCAGAAGGGACGCGACTCCTCCTGCTGTTGCCGAGCCTGCTCGTCGAGTTCCCCAGTCTTCGGCGCGAACAGCGATTGCATCGCTTCGTACTTCTCCAGCGCGGTGATGCGATCACCGAACTTCTCGAACTGTTGAGCCTCGACATACAACCGTTCGGCTTCGCTCTGTGGTTCGCGACCGAACTTGATGTTCGTCTCGATCCGGTTCTTGGCCCGATGCATGTCCAGCTGATCCTGCCACAGCTGAACCTGTGCCGCATTCGAGCCCTCGGGATACCAGGCGAGCAACCGTTTCATCTCCGGTTCGACATCATCCCAATCTGAGGGGTCGGTACTCTTCATCTTGTCGGCGACCACCGTGTACATACGGGCCTCGCTGACGTTGTATCGATAGAAGCCGTAAATCCCGCTGAGCATCAGCACCAGGAGGCTTAGCAGAAACCAGGTCCGTTCATAGATCGGAATGGCCTCGGCAATCTTATCTTTCTTCTTCTTGGATTTCTTCTTGGTCGACTTGGTCCGATCGCTCGACGTCACGTTCGTTGCCCCGATGACCGTCGCCTCTTGCTGCTTCGTCTTCTGTTTGGCGACTCGTTCCTTCACGTTTTCGAGCATCACCTGGACGGCGAGCGCGTCGTAGGGGCGATCATCAGGATGCTTGGCGAGCAACTCGTTGATCAAATCTCCCAACCAGACCGGAACGTTGGCATTGAACTCATGCACACTCGGCGGCATTTCGTCAAGGTGTTTGAACAACAGCTCCGCCTGATTCTCCGACTGAAACGGAGGCCGTCCAGTGAGCATTTGAAACAACACACAACCCAGTGCGTACAGATCGGTCCGCCCTGAGACCGGCTGCTTGCCGGAGATCTGTTCAGGCGCCATGAAGTTCATGGTCCCGACCGTCTTGCCCGCCTGCGTGAGCGCTGTGGCTTGTGTGTCACGAGCGATGCCGAAGTCGCTCAACTTCAACGTTCCCTGACCATCAATCAGCAAGTTGCCCGGCTTCAGATCGCGATGCACAATCCCTGCGTTGTGGGCATGTTCGAGCGCCTTGGCGATTTGCAGCGCGTAGGCGATGGTCTTCTCCCAGGAAAGCACCCCCTGCTTTTTCAGGATGGTATCCAGCGATCCCCCTTCGACGAGTTCCATCGCGTAGAACCGCTGCGTCTTCGACTTGCCAGCGCCGAAGATCCGCACGATGTTGGGATGCCGCAGCTTCTTGAGGATTTCCGTTTCCCGCATGAAGCGACGTTCAATCTTGGGATCAGAGACGAGATCGGGAGCGAGCACCTTGAGGGCGACCTCCATCCCGTTCTTCTCATACAGGGCGCGATACACCACGCCCATGCCTCCGACTCCAATCTCCTCCTGGATCTGAAATGGTCCAACACGGCGCTGGTCAGATGGCAGACTCATAACGCTGGTGGCACATGGAGTTAAGGCAGACGGGATCGCTTGCCGACGCATCCTGAAGGGTCGGCAGCGAATGCAACATTCGACGGGATGCAAAGATCCATCCGCAAGTCTATGCCGATCTGCCTCATAACGGCAAGACGCGGTTTGCTCAGGCACTGAGACGAGCATCGAGACCCACTGGCGGGCGGCGATGCCACTCCACGCCGATCCCACGCCGACACGTATTCGCCCACGCGAGCTTGCGGCACAATCCACGAAACCGCGATCTTGACGCTCTCCCGACGATCCCATAGCCTCACCGCGCAGTTGGGTCCTGTTTGACCTTGATTGCTGGGCATCGCCGTTTATTGATGGCTGCTTACCATGCGAGCAGGTTTGTCTGCTCCTCGTGTCCCCACTTGAATTTAGCGAAGTTGAAATTCCATGGCTGAACTGATTGCTCCCCACGGTGGTTTGTCCGAACCTGTCTGCTGCACGGTCCCTGCGGCTGAGGCAGCTGATTTCGTTGCCGCGGCGGCCAGTCTGCCACAGGTGCCCGTTTCCACGGCGGACCTGTCCAGCGTCTATCGCTTCGCTGACGGAACTCTCAGCCCACTGACGGGACCGATGGACCGCGCCGCTTACGAGCAGGTGCTCGAAGAATCTGTTGTCATCAGCAATGGCAAGAAGTACGCCTGGACGATTCCAATTGCGTTCCCAGTCACATCCGCCGTCGCCAAAACCATTGAAACTGGTGCCCAGGTCGCTCTGACAAATCCCGCCGGTGAAGTGGTGGCAACATTGGATGTGACTGATGTGTACCCTTGGGACAAGTGCGGCTACTTGAAGTCGGTGTACGGCACTGGTCGTCTGGATCATCCCGGTGCCGATATGGTGCTCAAGGGCGATGCCGACAAGGCGTATCTGGTCGGTGGGACCATTCGCGCGCTGCCGCAGCCCAAGAACTCACAGTTCGGGAAGTATGTCCTGACTCCACGTGAAGTCCGCGCTCTGTTGGCCGAAACCGGTTGGAATGCCGCCGTCGCGTTCCAGACCCGCAATCCTCTGCACCGGGCGCACGAGTACGCACTGGTGTACGGACTCGAAAAGCTCCTCAAGGACGGTAAGAACGCTGGTGCGGTACTGAATCCTCTGATCGGGGAAACCAAAGGGGACGACGTCAACGCCGAGATCCGGATGGAGACCTACGAGAAGCTGATCGAAGAACGCCAGTTCGGCGATGGCGACAGCGATGCCGACCTGTGGACGTCGCGCGGCGAGGAAGTGCCTGATCGTGTCAAACTGCTTGGCCTGGACATCAAGATGTTCTACGGCGGTCCCAAAGAAGCGGTGATGCACGGCATCTATCGCCAGAACATGGGGTACACACACATCATCATCGGCCGTAAGCATGCCGACGCTCCCTTCGCCGATGGCGGTGCGATCTGGGGTGACTTCGATGCCCAGGAGATCTTCAACAAGCTCAACGGCGAGTTGCTGATCCAACCGGTCAACGTCGGCTTTGCGGCCTACTACGAATCGATGGGGCGTGTCGATTTGATGGAGAACCACAAGGACGAGAAGCCTGTCTTCATTTCCGGCAAGGACGTCCGCGCCACTCTGCAAAAGGGAGAACTGGTCGACGAACGGATCATGCGTCCTTCGACCTCCCGCATTCTGGCCGCAGCCATGAAGGTCGGCTGAACTGCAACTTGCTGTGAGTTGATTACGATTTGAAGTCTCGGGCCCCTGAAAGTGATTCAGGGGCCTTTTTCTATGCGCGGCTGGATCGCTTTTGTTTCGTCGAGGAGTTTGCCAACATGGATCGTGTGGCCGGGGAAATGCTCCTTCGGAATTGTTGCTCGAATCTGCCTGTTTCACGGAGTGAGAACCTCCATGTGTCAGAATCATTGGTTGCCGCAGTGGGGCATCATGGCAGCCTTGAGTGTTGCCGTTGCCGGGGGATTCGGGGCCAGTGATGTCTGCGCCGAGCGACCCGAACTCGAACCATTCTTCCGTCAGCACTGTTACGATTGTCATGCTGGAGACACGACCGAAGGTGGACTGGATCTGCAACAGATCGACTGGAAGCTCGACGATCTGGGATTGTTCGCAAAGTGGGAGCGGATTCACGACCGGGTTGAGTCGGGTGAGATGCCGCCGAAGTCGGTGAACGCCCCTCCCATCGTGGAGCGGTCCCGATTCCTCGCGTCTCTCTCCGGCGATTTGACTCGCGCACACCAAGCGACCAAAGGGACCATTCTGCGGCGTTTGAATCGTCGCGAGTATGAGAACACGATGAACGACCTGTTCGGCACCTCGCTCAAACTGGCCGAGCGGTTGCCGGAGGACACACGCTCGCATGAGTTCGACAACGTCGGCGCGGCGCTGGGGATCTCGCTCGTCCAGTTGCAACAGTATCTCGACTGTGCCGGTCTGGTACTCGACAACGCGATTGTCAGCACCATTGCCCCGCCGGAGTCGAAAGTGGTGCGGGCGAGCTATGCCGATACACGGGGAGCTGAACAGTGGCTCAACAAGGTCTGGCTGCATCGTGACGATGGCGCGGTCGTGTTCTTCAAGAAGCACGGATACCCGTCGGGTATGCTGCGGGAGGCGAATGTCAATCAGGATGGTTGGTACACCATTCGAGTCACCGGGTACGCGTTTCAGTCAGATGAGCCAGTCACGTTTTCCGTCGGTGCGACAACATTCGCGCGCGGCGTTGAGCAGCCGACGTTTGGTTACTTCAGCTTTCCGCCTGGCAAGCCAACAACGATTGAACTCAAAGCCTTCATCCCCGCCCGGTACATGATCGACATTGATCCTCAGGGGATCACGGACCGCAACAACGAAATCCGGCAGCAGGGGATCGAGAACTACAAAGGGCCGGGACTGGCGATTCAGCACGTCGAAATCGAAGGTCCGATCACCGAGGAGTTCCCATCACGCGGACATCGGCTCGTGTTTGACGGGTTGCAGCGCGAGGAGATCAAGCCCCGCAATCCCGCCGACCGGGAGCGGAGCTACTATCGTCCGAAGTTTGAACTGACGTTGCCTGACGGAGAGGCGACCATCACCGCCGTGTTGACCCGCGTTGCACAGCGCGCC
>JAGQQB010000093.1 GCA_020426425.1 Planctomycetaceae bacterium
CTCTCACCCGGACTTCGGGATCTTTCTGTCTGATCGCGATGTCTTCATTCAGCAGCACTTCTTTTCCGGGGCCGGACAGATCGCCTACGTGGTCGATCCCGTGCGGCACCTGGAAGGAGTGTTCGAGTGGCGCTCTGGTAAACCGGAACTGATCTCACATTACTGGATCGGTTCGCGGATCATGACGGCCGCACAGAGTCAACAATCACCGCGCCCCACCGCATCGATGGGCGTGCAAACAACGGCCGCGCAGCAAGCTGTCATACCTGACGACTCTGGCTCGATGTGGCACACCGTTGTGACCGCACTCGCCTGGTGCTGCCTGTTTCTGCTCGGTGTGCAGGTGGCGAACACATACAACACCTGGGAGCGGAACATGCTTGTCGCAGGAGCGGTCGCTCACTACGGCAATCAGAAGGTGCTCAAGACCGGGCTCTCCGACGATCTGCTGCTGGTGCGGAACGAAATTGTCCAGTTGCATAACGCCCTGGCAACGCTCCCGACAGTGAATGCTGAACTGAGTAAGGAAGAACAGGCGAAGGTGACCGAACTGCGCCGGCAGTTGTTGCAGCACATGGCTCTGGTGGTGAAGAAGCTGGAATCGATGGAGTCCGAGTACGGACTTTCTCCGGAGGAGAAACAGGCACTGCTGGCACTCGTCGCCGACAAGCAAGCGGCGCTGCGCAAGCGGACTCAGGCTCAGGGTTCGTCGACCGGTTCCAAGGAGGCGACCGGTTCGGAAGAGTCGACCGATGCGAAGTCGTCTGCTGAGCCGGACAACAATGCCCCGGCAGCATCGCCCACCACCACTGCACCGACTTCCCCAACGAATGCATCGGCGTCACCAACAGCGTCCCCTGCCTCCAGCCTCCCAACATCGCCAACTGCGCAGCCACCAGCGGAATCACCAGCGTCGACCAATACTCCCCCGCAGTCGTCTCCGACAGACATCGCGGACCCAGCGCCTGCTACAGGTGGTGAATCATCGGAGCCAACCACGTCAGCGGTCGGACCAGCACATCGTTACGAACCGGAGATCACTGTGCCTCTGCGGCGAATGCTCGTCTGGAGCAACCTGGTACCGATGGTCATGGATCGCTCTGCGGTCCAACGCTCAAATCACGGATGGTTCAGCAACAATCAACCGCTGGATTCCGCAGCAGTCGTCCGTCTTCCGCAACGGCCCATGCATGCAATCACCAGTGCCTTGAGCGACTCCCCGTCTAAGTCCGTGTTCGTACCGGTCTCCCCTCTTTCGGGATCAGGTCCAATTTCGGGATAAGGTCCAATCGTGTCTGAACCGATCCGCATCACTACCAACGATCTTGCCCGCCCCGAGGTTGACGAATACGTCGAGTTGCAGGCGCATTTCCAGCGCAATATCGATCCCACCGGCGATCAGCCATGGGTCATCCGCGTGATCTATGCAAACTGGTTCTACCTCTCGGTCTGCTGCATGATCGGCGGACTGTTGGGTTGGGCCATCATGGAACCGTTCTTTGACGACAATGCCCTCGAAGGCGAAGGCAGTCTGGCAGCCATTCTGCTGTTTCCCGTGGTCGCGTCGTCAGTCGGGTTGTTTCTGGGCGCGGCGGAGGGGCTGATGTGCCGCAACATTCAGCGGGCCGTGGCCTCGGGATTGACCGGATTGGTCGTCGGCTTCGTCGGTGGATTCATCGCCCTGATTCCCACCAGCATCCTGTTCGGCGTCATGACGGCTTTTGCGGTGAGTCTGTGGAAGGATCCGCAGCCCGACGCCATGCCGACGGGTCTGGCGCTGCTGGTGTTCATGATGGGACGCGGCGGGGCCTGGAGCATCGCTGCGATTCCCGCCGGCATTGGTCCTGGCATCGCGCTGCGGGAACGGAGTGTGATTATCAACGGCCTCATGGGAGCAGTCCTCGGCGGCTTGCTGGGGGGCCTGCTGTTTGATCCGATCAGCATGGTCCTGATCTCGGAAGATGGTCAGGCGACCTTCAGCCGCGCGGTCGGCTTCGGCACCATCGGCACGCTGGTCGGACTGTTTGTTGGCTTGATTGAAGGGTGGACCAAGACGGCGTGGCTGCTGATGCGGAAAGGCCCGCTGGCCGGGAAGCAGTTCATTCTGTTCAAGGACACCACCATCCTCGGCAGTTCCCCGAAAGCGGACATCTACTTGTTCAAGGACGACGCGATCGAACCGCGACATGCGACGATCACCAATCGTGGGGGTCGATTTGAAATTGAGGACTGCGGCACCGCGGATGGCACGTACGTCAACGGGATCCCCATTCGCAGTCACGTCCTGCGACCGGGTGATCAGGTCGTCGTGGGCAAGACCGTATTGGAGTTCTCGGTCAAGGAATCCAAGTCAGGCGGCGCCGGGTAGGCAACGCATCGGACCGTTATGGCAACATCTGCGAGCTTCATTCGGAAATGTCGTTCGTATTCACCCTGTCCTTCGTCTCAATTCAACTGCCGTTGGCAGTCCTGAATCTCCACCTGCGTTAGGAATTATCTCATGACGATTGAAGTTAACTGCAAGTCATGCGGTCACACAGTGCGAACCAAGGATGAAAACGCTGGACGCACGGCGAAGTGCCCCGAATGCGGCGAGAAAATCCAGATCCCCGCCGCCAGCAGTGGCGACATTCTGGATGCCGAGGAAGAGTTCGGACTCGCTGATGATTTCGATTCGATGGGAGAGGAACTCGACGACCGCAAGCCTTGTCCGGCCTGCGGCGAACTGATCAAGCAGAAGGCCTCGAAATGTCGCTACTGTGGCGAGATCTTTGATCCGGCGATGAAGAAGTCGAAGAAGCGGCGTTCGGCCGGCGCAGATGACGAGGATATGTCGACCGGCGACTGGGTGGTCGCCATCCTGTGTTCCGGGATTGGCTGCATCGCAGGCATCGTCTGGATGATTCAAGGAAAGCCGAAAGGCCAGAAGATGTTTCTGGTTTCCTTCCTGATGCAACTTTTCTGGGGGGCCATGCGTGTGATCCTCGAAATGATGAATCAGGGGGTCAGATAGCCTGCGGAGTGGCCGGAATCGGCCGCGTATTGTTCCAACTCCAGCAACCGTGTCCTTCCTGCTTGATTGGCAGCCGTGAATGTCTAACCGCATTGTTGCCTGTGACTGTGGCGCAAAAGTTCGCCTGCCGGCGGATCGGGAGAACCGCTCGTTCCGCTGTCCGCAGTGCAAGCAGATGCTCGCGTTGACGGTAGACGCGAAAGTCCTCTCAACGACGACGCTCTCACCAGGTCAGAACGCAACATGCGCGATCTGTCAGTCCGCCATCGGGACGGATGATCGCTGTGTCACCTGCCCCGATTGCGATCAGTTGTATCACCAGGAGTGCTGGGGGGAGATCAATGGCTGTGGCAGTTATGGATGCAGTCAGGCTCCCTCTATCGACAAGTCGGAGAACACAGACCGCCAGCAGTTGACCGCGTGGGGCGACACCAAGGTGTGTCCCATGTGCGGCGAGACGATCAAGTCCATCGCCCTGCGGTGCCGGTACTGCGACACTGATTTCCACACGGTCGACCCTCTGACCCGCGCCGAAGTAAGACGTGAAGAGCGGCGGCAGGACCAATTGCGGAACTTCCGGAACACTGTGGTCGCGTTGTTCATTGCATCGCTCGTCGGGTGTTTCGCGCCCATCGTACTGATTGTCGGACTGGTCTATGTGTTGCCCAGACGTCAACAACTTACCCAAGCGGGACCATTGTTCGCTATCATGGGCTGGACGCTGATCGGTCTGTCAGCGATCTATACGGTGTTGATCATCATGTTCATGTTGTTTGGTGGCGGCTGAAATCGGCACCGGCCACCACTTCTCCCCTCCTGAGGATTCTTCGTGAGTGCGCGAATTCGAACCGCTGGCGAGCGTGAGTCGGGGGCACTCTGTGTCGACTGTCGAGGTGAGATCCCGTTTGGAACTCAGGTGGCAGTTTGTACTCGGTGCGGTGGAGTACATCATGAGGGCTGCTGGGAATCCAGCGGCGGCTGCGGCGCTTACGAATGCCCCGACTTTCACGGCCACACGTCCTCTCTGGGCAGCAGTCCGGGCGATGTGATCCACGTTACCATGGACGAACTCGATCAAGCGGTGCCGCTGCCGAGTCGCCCGACGACACCCGCATCGCTTGGTGGAGACGATCAGGACTTGCCGCGGTCATGGAACCGAACCGCCGTCTGGGCATTCATCATCAGTCTGCTGGGGATTCCGCTCTTCGGCTTGATCACCGGAATCGCCGGGATGATCACAGGGTGCATCGCCCTGGTCGGCCACTCACGACGCGACAAGGGCTTCGGACTGGCGGTCGCCGCCGTCATCATCGGCCTGTTGGACGTAGTCGGCTGGTCGGTTGGGCTGATCACCTTTCTTGGCCCGCACGGGGCCGTCAGTGTGTCACTCGACGAGTTCGTGCCAGACGAAGAATCGCTCAACGATCTGCCAGAGCATCTTGCGCGATCCATGCGGGCAAATGTGCTCATCTCAGCGAGCCATGGCCCCTTCAGTGAAGGGATTGGCTCCGGGGTGATCCTAAAGGTGAATCCCAATTCGCTCCTGATCGTCACCAATCGGCATGTGATTGATCACAACTTCCAGGGGAAGGAGTCCGACAGTACCGAACCACCCTCCTCGACCACTGTGGATGTCCAGACGGTCGGTGACAGCACCGCGCGGGCCACCATTGAATGGGTCGCGCCGCACGGCATCGACCTCGCGCTCCTCACCGTTCCCATTGCATCGCAGGAGATTCGCGAAGCATTCTGGAATGTGGAATTGCATCCTCAAATTGGCGATGCCGTCTTCGCCATCGGGAATCCGCACGGGCTGGGCTGGACGCATTCCGCTGGCGATATCTCACAGGTGCGACGCCAGATTCGTGGCCCGGTCGCCTATCAGGTGTTGCAGACGACCGCGGCGATCAATCCTGGCAACAGTGGCGGCGGGCTCTACAGTGCACAGGGACGACTCCTGGGAATCAACACCCTGACAGGTGACAAGCGAGTCGCCGAGGGTTTGGGGTTCTCCATCGCAATCGAAACGCTGATCGAGCTTGCTCCGGAGCGGTTTGATCTAAGATCCAGCAATCAAGGAGTCGTCCAGCCATGAGTAATGTCCGTTTGCGGCGGCTGACTGCGGATTACGAGAAGCTCAAAGAGTATGCGCGACTGCATCCCCGCGTAAGGTTGCTCCAGGTCGATGGCGATCCTCCCGAGCGCTATCAGATTCAGTATCAACTGATCAGCGTGCGCATGGTTGACAGCGAGGTGCGACCAGTCAAATCACATACGGTCGAGATTGTGCTGCCCCGCAACTACCCGCGCACCCCGCCTCAATGCCGGATGCTCTCGCCCGTATTCCATCCCAATATCGCACCGCACGCGATCTGCGTGGGTGATCACTGGACGGCAGGTGAGTCACTCCAGTCCATCGTCATCCGCATTGGGGAAATGCTGGCGTATCAAAGCTACAATGTGAAAAGCCCACTCAATGGCGAGGCCGCGAAATGGGCCGAGGAACACAAGGAGCAATTGCCGCTCGATCCCGTTAGCCTCCTTCCAGAAGAAGTGGACGAATCGCAGGCGGCCCACACCGCGACTCGCGGCGCAACAACACACCGCGCGGCACGACCACGACGTGCGTTGCCAACCGACCAACCGGCATCGCAATCTGGACTACCCGCGTCCGAGGCTCCACGCCAACCCCGGACTCATTCCGCGACCGCTGCCGCAGACGCCTCGCAAGAGGCTGCTGAGGAAAAGGTTCAGGTCGTCTGTCCCGGTTGCCAGACCGAGTATCAGATCGCGACCACTCATCTCGGCCGACGCGTGCGCTGCAAGAAATGCCAGCATGTCTTTTCGCTGTCGGAAGGCTAAACAAAGATGCTCAGCGACGTCGAATGCGACCATCTTGAATTCGTGGCCCCTGATTCCCCTGCGAATGACAATGTCGATCCCTCCGCCGCGGCGCTGCGTTTGGAGCGCCAGTGTCGACGCGACTGGACGATGCTCTGGATCTCAATCGCGATCGTTATGCTAACGTTCGTTCTGCGAACATTTCCCGACGGACGCGTTGGACTCAGCGGCCTGCCGCAGTTTCCTTTACCCGAACTGTGCGGATCACGTGCGCTCTTCGGAGTCGACTGCCCTGGCTGCGGCCTGACTCGCAGCATCCTCGCGCTGGGTCGTGGCGATTGGAGTCGATCGGTGCAATATCATCGCATCGGCTGGATCATGGCCCTCGCCATCGCGCTGCAGATACCGTATCGCCTGTACTACCTGATCACTCGCCCCAACCAACCCCGCGACGTCACCCTGGCCAACTGGCTGGGCACCCTGCTCATCACCCTGCTAATCGGCAACTGGGCGGTCGCGATGCTGTTTGGCATTTGAGCTGAGGTTGGGGGTACGCTGAGTTTGCTCTCCAATTGACACACCATTGTTCCTACCCCGGTTAAACCTGAATGAGCCGACCCTCGCAAATCATAATTGGTCTCGTCGCCGGATTCCTCGGCGGTGCTGTCTTCTTGGGTGCGCTTGAGCCTCCACGACCTGGCGACCCGTCGCGAGCCCTCAGATTCATGCTGGCTGCGATCGCTGGAGTCATATCGGTCGCATGTCTGATTCCTAGAAGCAGGCCTGTAACCATGCGAGTGATCGGACTCGTTCTGTTTGCTGGGGGAATCTTCGGACTATTTCACCTTAACGGGCGGCCAAGCAGAGCAATTGTGTTTGACGTTGGGCTGCTCATTGGTGGCGCTAGCTTGATCTTCACCGGCAAGTACTCCTCATTCGGGGCACATGGCGCGACATTCGATGCGATCGAGCAGTCCAACAATCGTGACAGCCAATGACACTCAGAGACTGGCTCACGGTACGACTCACTGCCGACTCCGTCACCCCGGTTTCGGATCCCACTTTCGTCATACGTCCAGTAGAACACGGAGTCGTTCATGTCCGAGATTCCATCGATCGACCGAATTCTGGAGGCCGCCTTTCGGGAAGGAGTCCACATCATGGGTGTCCCCACTGATGCTCCGGCGTGGTGTCTCACTCACGATCGTACCATTGAGTTGGAGTCACCTGCATACACCGCGGACGCGATTCACTCCGCCTTCAGCGAAATCTGCCCCGAATTCAGCCGTTCACGGGGTACCGCCCCGTATACAGTAATCCATCCACGTTTTGCAGAGTTTACGATCACGCACGTTGGTGGCCCGAACTCGCGGCAACCGCTGCTGTTGTGCGTACGACGTCTGGAGGTGCCACGACGACCGCGTGCTCAAGTAGAGTAGCTGCTCCGACAGATCGATCTTCCACCAGTCCCCCCGCAGTGTTTGGCGGCGAGTGTGTACCGCATCTGGAACTTCGGGACGAGTGGGTGATGCAGTGCGCCGGGAATCGCTCACTTCGCAGCTACAGCTCAAACTCCACGCGTCTCTCCTCGTCCATCACGGGCAGGATCCCGGTTCTCAGCCAGTGGTCGATGAAACCGCGGAGGAGGTCGGCGTCCCAGGAGGTGTACTCGGCCTGGCCGAAGCGGTGGATGTTCGCTTGCTGCTGTTCGAGAATGTGACGGTCTTGATTGAGGACGCGGCGGAAGAGCGGCGTCACCAGCAGGCGTTTGAGGAACATGGGAACGAGCGTCTTCCGCAGAGAGACGGTCGAGTACACGCGCAGTCGCGTCGGTGATTCCGGGGTGAAGTGGGCGTTGAGGACGAATTCGGTGCCGCGCTGTGAAGTGTACTCCAGTTCCGCGACGCACGGAGGGACGAAGCGGCCATAGCTCGCGGCCCGGTCGCGTTCGAACAGCTGCGAGATCCAGCCGGACTGCTTCCCTTCGTTGAGATACTCCGCCTCAACATAGTCTGGCTTCACGCGCACGATGGCGGAGAACCGCTGCTGTTGCGAAGCGCTGCGAACAAGGCCGCTGTGCACGAACGGTGTGTGCGTGCCATCGAGCAGGTTCTCAATGGCATCAGCGAACGTCGCCTCAACCGAATCGATCCAGTGGAAATGACCGAATGCCGGATCGGCATGCCAGGGTCGCGAAGGCGGGGAGTGCGTCGCCCCTGGATCGAGATTGATCCAGACCTGGCCACCCTGCTCGACGACTGGAAACTCCGTGACCGCGATTGGCTGCGGCGCGGCGTCGATAACGCCTGGTCGATGCACGCACGCGCCAGTCGAATCAAACTGCCAGCCGTGATAAGGACACTGCACGCAGTCGCCGATCACCTTCCCTGCCGAAAGGGGGACATTGCGATGGGGACAACGATCGAGTAACGCGACGATCTTCCCCTGACCGCGGAACAGCACGATCGGCGTGCCGAGAACCGTCCGCGAGAAGGGCCGCGACCGCAGTTCCCCTGCCAGACACGCGACGAACCACTGACGATGCAACGTGCGGTCTTCCGGTGATGGCTGATTCGACGTGGACACGGCAAGCGACTCGCTGCAAATTACAATTCAAACCGCTGTAGTAGAGGGCGTCCGATGCGATCGAGCAATGTCGCCAGCAGATTCCACGCGATCCGCTGCCGCGCCGGCAGATGCCGACAGTAGACGGCGGAATACTCAATCTCCCCTTGCCCGCCCCGCAAGCGTTTGAACGACGCCGCTCCGGCACTGAGGTTGAGCACAATCCCTTGCTCCGCCGCCTGCCGCAGGACGTGCGCCATCAGCAGGCGATACAGCCCCAATGATTGCGGATCTGCCGTGTCGTACCCCACCAGTGGAGCCGTGAGGACGCCATGCCGCTCAAACGTGCCGACCACCGCGTCGAGTTCGCCCGCCTGATTCATCACCCCAAACAGCGTGAGCAGTTTCGACTCGCGCCAGATTTGAATCGCCCGGTTCGTGAACTGCGGATTGTGGACTGAGTACTTCCGCAGATAGAGCAAGTCGTAGAGTTCCCGCACCTGGGCGTCCTGGTTGGCGGTGAACTCGTCGTGCGTCAGGCAACGCAGCGGCCCGGGCTGATCGAGCAGTTTGAGATCGCGGCGCGTATTGCTTCGCCGGAGATAATCAGGCTCCCGACCATCGTACAGATACACCTGTCGGCTGGGAGCAAGGCGGTAGCCAAGGTGTTGGAGGTCATCCAACAGAACTAGGTTGGTCACCCGATTGAGCGACCGAATCAGAATCGCATGTTCCGGGTACGTCTCGCGCAGCAACTCGGTCGCCGCTTGGAGCTGCGATCGGCTCAACTCTGGATGCAGATTGGTCGAGAGCAGCCAGTTGTTGACGCAAACAACCTTGTTGATGCGCCCTGCCAGCAGCAGCGGAGCGATTGAGCGAATCAACCCGGACATCCCCAACTGCAGCGCCCAATTCCCGAGATGTCGCAACTCTTCGAGCGGATAGGTGATGGCCCCGTTGTACGGCGAACAGACCCACGAATTCTCGTAGTCGGTCGTATTGATGGTCACCGGCAGGAGCTGCTCATCCAGCTTGAGCAGTCGAACCGTCGTCTGCACGTTGCTGACGAGCGATGACGGCGCTGTCGTGGGATCGCTGAGCAGTGCGGAGAGGTATGGTTTTGCAGTCGGATCGCAGTTCAGGTTGGCCAGACAGTTAGCATCGATGAAGGACGCGGCAACGGTCACGTTTCGACTCCGAGACGTTACAGCGAACGCGAGTCAGTGGGACACTGTCTCTGGAGCACGAGCAATGGTCCGCAAAATCGCGATTGCGTTTTCCACGTTGCCGGCGACGCGAATCAACTCCTGCGCCGCTGCCAGATCGGCATTGCTGATGCGCTGCTTGGAGAGCCATGTCCGCACTGCCGTTACTTGATCGGCGGTGGGAAGTCCTTCGCCGGTCGTCCGCAATCCAGGGTGCCAATGGTCACAGAACTCGTCCAACAGTGTGCGCTGCTCCAGCGTGAGCTGATCCAACTGCTTTAGCGAAGAAGAGAGATCCTGTACGTCCATCAACATCACGCTACGAACCGCGAACTCCCCACCAGTGATCGCACCGCGCTCATGCATCTGTGCCAGTTGCTCAATGTTCATGAGACCGACTCCTCATCTTCAGCACAAGTTCATCGGCGAAGTCCCACGCCTGATCGTGGAAGTTCCCGGGATTCCCCGGTTGTGTCTCCGCAATGAACTGATCCATTGTCAGTTTTCCCTTGAGCAGAAATGGTCGCAAGCAATTCAACTCAAACATCTCGTGACCAAGAACAGCCACAATGGCCTCATCACTGCTCAAGATGTCTGGGCGAACGAGAAAGGGGATCCTACCAGTTCGGTCATGGACGAGATCTTCTAACCATACGACATCATTCGCAGCTTTGTCGATACGTGGTCCCCGCGCGGTGGTACGATCGTTCAAATCTCCCCACTCATCAACAAAGAATTGCACATCGACAGGGATCTCGACTCCGTTGGCGCAAGCAATCTCAATCGCCTCGTCGAGACTGCGCGGCGATGCGATGACATTCGGACGCCACTCATAGCGCGGAGACTGTCCAGTGATCACCGTGACACCCCTATGCCGTCCGAGGGGCCACCTTGTCCGGGTCGATGCCTAGATCCTTCAGTACCGCTGGCAGCTTCGCCTTGTCGAACGCGCCTTGGCGGGCGAGGGCTTCCAGGGTGGCGTAGGTGGTACACTCAGCGTCGATTT
>JAGQQB010000094.1 GCA_020426425.1 Planctomycetaceae bacterium
GTGCCTTGGTTTCGTATTGCGAACGTGCCATGACTGGCGGCCGATCAGGACGCAGGAAATCGTCGTCGTATGGGGTCCCCGCGTTCGAAGGATGACCTCCCAACCACTCCCCTCTTTATTCCCCAGTCCCTACTCCACCTGCCACACCAACCAGCCATTCTCTGCGGTCAGCTGGCTCGTCTGTAGCCGGGTCAGTTCAGGCGTCCGCATTCCCTCGGGCAGGTCAACCGCGCGCGGCAGCGAAATGGGATGCAGTCGTGCTTCGATCTGTTGCTGAAGAATCTGCCGCGCGAGTGTTTCCGCCGTGGAATCGGTCTCAGGATTGAGGGATTGAATCCCAACCAGTCTGGTTGTCAGCAGGGCGTCCTCCTCACGCAACTGCGAGCGAATCCCGAAGCGAATCCTCTGGGTGGGGATTTCGCCACCCAGAGTGGGTCGTAGTGCCGCACGCAGTTCGATGATCGCTTCGCCGTCTACGAATTCGAAACTCAGTGGAAGTGTCGAATCCAGGACGAGTGTGGCCAGCGAGACCTGCGGCGTCGTGCTGGGGGGCTGATCAGGAGTCGGTTGATTCAAGACCGTGCCCAACACCGCGCTCACGGTCTCGATCAGTTCATCGAGTTTCGTGTCCTGAATCTGAATCCCTTTCAGCGGCAAGTGCGCCGCCAGATCCGTCGCCTGAGTCTGATGCAGCACGAGGCTGAAACCTGCGGCAGTTGCCAACTGTTGCCATGCCGGAGCCTCCCCCATGGTGGTACTGGCGGGAAGTGCAAATAGCCCGAAATGGTCTGTCGACATGGTCACCAGAGTCGGAGCCGGTCCCAGTTGTTGAGGCCAACGCTCGCGGACCAGTTGCAACCCCTGATTGAGTCGCACGAGTTGGCTGTCGATCTCCTGATTGAACCTCGGAGCAACTTCGCGTGTGAGCCGCTGAGCGGCAATCTGTTCGGCCAGCGGGCGCCGATTCTCCGCCTCCATGAATGCCGCCATGCTGACGAGTGGCCCCACCAGCGGGATGCCGTCAACCGGTGTGTTGGCCTGCAGATTGCGCTGCCGTGTTTCCAGAAACGCTGCCGGTGATCGTGTCGCGATCGCGTCCCCTTGAAACGTCATCTGCTTGGTCAGCTGGAATCGGTACTCGCCTGCTCCCCGTATGACCGCCTGCGGCGTAAAACTCGTCGTGCAGTTCTTAGAGGTCCCCCGCAAATGAACGTACCACTGCAACTGGTCCCGCGACGGGAAGAAGTCAAACACCGCGCGGGCTTTCGTCGTCTGCGTTCCGAAGACATCAGCCCCGAGGATCTGATCCCGAATGGGGCCTTCATCGCACTGATCCCGATCTACGATTCTGCCCATGAGCCCCTCCGACATCAGCAAGCCCCCCGCCTGCTGTTGGAGGAACTGGCGGACTTGCGACTGTTCCGCAGCGGAAATGCGTGGAACGATCTCCGCCACCGCGGGTGCGGGAGGTTGCGGCACAGGCCCGTTGGTTGGGACCGCTTCTCCCGTTGGTTGCGGAGTGATTCCCGGAGCAGGGAACTGTGCCAAGGCAGTTGCAGCGGTCAAGGCCAACGCCCCGCCAATCCACATGTACGCCGCCAACATCGCTCGAAGCAGCCATGTGCCCCGAGCCTGGAACGTGCGGTTGGTGCGTGAAAGCCCGTTCATTAGCGGAAGTATCTTGCTCAGGTCTCTCAAAGTCCAACATGCGAAGCCAGGGAACAGGTTTCGGGATTCGCATCTCCGCAAATCGCCGAGAGGTTCTGATTGTACCTGAGAAATCGAATTCCGGGGGGGCCAACTGGCCAAATGTTGCAGAAAGTCAACACTCTGGTTTCACGAGCACAACAGTCGAGATCGCCCTGTTCGTCAGTCTAAGCGAGGCAACTCGAACGAACTGAACTTGTGTCCCACGATCAACTTGTCGCTGGTCAGCCATCGGGCATGATAATGCTGCTGAATTCCGTTTCCCGTACTGGCGGCTGTGTGACACCATGGCAAGATCTCCGTTGACCAAACACCTAGACATCCTCCTGATGGGGCTGTTCACACTGGGCTGCATGGTCCTGTTCGTGGCGAATGAAAAAGGCTGGTTGCCTGGCACGCGTCGCGCGCAAGCCACAACCTCTCTCCCCAAAGTCCCTAGCAACCACGTGAACTCCGGTGCGGAAGACGTCATTGAGCCGCCCACCGCAACCGACCTGCTCACGCAGAGTGACAACGAGGACGCAGACCATCCTCGCAATCTGGATCGCCATGTGCCTCCAGCGTCGCGACCGAATGTGGTCGCGCTCGGTCCGAATGCCCCCCTGGGTGGTTTGCAAATCTTTCCGCGCGACAACCCCTGGAATCAGCCTGTCGATCAGGCCCCGACAGATCCCATGTCCGACTTGATCATTCGCGGCATCGGGCCGGACAAGAAGTTGTTCTGCGACTTTGGAGCCGGGTTCTGGAACGGGGCCGAGATCGGTATTCCCTACCATGTCGTCTCCGGCGACCAACCCAAGGTGCCGATCAGCTTCACGGCGTATGGCGACCAAAGTGATCCCGGTCCGTACCCCATTCCACCAAATGCCCCCATCGAAGGGGATCCCAATCCCGACGGCGACCGGCACTGCATCGTCCTCGACAAGGACAACATGAAGTTGTACGAACTCTTCCGTGCCTTCCCAGTCGCTGGCGGCAAGATGTGGCGGGCGGAGTCTGGCGCGATCTTTGACCTCACTTCAAATGCACGTCGCCCTGAAGGTTGGACGAGTGCCGATGCTGCTGGCCTCGCAATCTTCCCCGGCCTGGCCCGCTACGAGGAAGTTGTCGAACTCAAAGAAATCCCCCATGCTTTGCGGTTCACACTGCAAAAGACGCGTCGCGCGTATGTCTATCCAGCGAGCCACCACGCCAGCCGCGACACGAACGCTTTGCTGCCACCAATGGGAATGCGTGTCCGCTTGAAGGCGGACTACGACATCAGCCAGTTCCCCCCCGACGCACAGGTCATCCTGCGCTGCCTGAAAAAGTACGGCATGATCCTCGCCGACAACGGTAGCGACTGGTACATCAACGGCGCTCCCGATCCCCGCTGGAACGATACCGCCCTCCGCACACTGCGTGAGGTGAAAGGCGGCGACTTCGAAGTGATCGAAATGCAAGGTCTGGTGGTCGACTGACGTCGATCAGCGTCCATCAGACAGTTGGTGCTCGTACCCGACGCTGCCAACGTCGTCGGCGTCTGCCTGAAGACCAGCGGATACAGTGATGCAGATTGCTAACGGCTGACCGTTGATTGACGACATGCGTTGGATGGGCGGTCGCCAACAATCAGACCTACCCTGTCGATCGGTACAACAAGCGCACGCCTCAAACGTACGCCTCGCACACCCGACATCGTCGCTCCTCACCCCTGCCCTAATTGCCGCTGTCGAATGCGGGTCTCGATCGACTTGAGGATCTTGTAGTCGCTCCAGTAAGGCGACGGAAACGCCGGGCGGAGCGGCAGCGGCACATCATCCATGCGGTAGACGGTCCCCGGTTCGTTGATGCCGTAAGTTGAGGTGGTAAAGGCGACGGTCGCCACCTTCGCTGATTCGCTCAGTTTCGGATCGAGCACGATGGTCGGAATCGTGCGGAAATGATCTCGGGCCGCCTGACAGAAATTGGACATTGGATCAGAAGCGATGATCAGCGCCGCATCGGCCTCGCCACGCGCGAGGAGGTCAGTGGTCGTGAATTCACCGGGATTGAAGCGGGGATAGCCGCGTCCGAGGTTCACTCCAAATGGATACCCAGTTTGCCAAGTGACGACGTTATCGGCTCCGGTCACGTTGCCATGTCCGCGCATCGGCTTGGCGACCCAGCGTCCGTAGCGGTTCATATCGCGGGCAAGCAGTAGGACGGCTTCGCTGTTCATGTGCTTGCCGCGGGTCATGGTGACCCCCATGCCAAACAAAATCGCTCCGAACTTCGCCTGTTTCATCCGCTGAGCGACATCGCGCAGCACCTCGAGTGAAATCCCCGTCTTCGCTTCGACTGAGGGATCGGGTTCAATCCCTCTCGCCAGCGCTCGCAATGCCCAACCGATTTCGAAATCGGACTTCGGCTTGATCTGTAAGAAGATGTCGACCGCCTTCGAACTCTTGGTCTTCCGCACATCGATGAGTACCGCCGTGCGATCTTTGCGGCCATTGGGAACGAACTCCCCCTTAGGCATCAGGCTGTACTTAGTGAAGTGCCGCGGATGGCTCTCGGCTGGATTGCCGCCCCAGTAGATCAGAAAGTCGGCCCGGTTCTTAATCTCGCCCAGTGTGCAGGTGACCTCGCCCACTCCCTGAAACGCCATGCCCGAGGGACCATGGCACACCGAGGTGGTCGTATCGACCGAACCGCCAATCCAGTCGGAAATGGCCACCGCGACCCGTTGGGCTTCGCATGTGGTGTCCGACAGACCGTAGGTCACCGGGTAATGGGCATTCAGCAGAATGTCCGCCGCACGCTCGATTGCTTGTTCGTAACTGGCGGGTTGGCCTTCAATCGTCGCCTGGGGGCGTTCTTCGATGTGGTGATTGAAGAACCAGCTCTTCCCGAGCACGCAGGCGCGCTTGGCCTCTTTGATTCGATTGTCATCGACATCGACGGTCAGTTCGATGTCATCACACACACAGCCGCAAAACGTACAGGTGGCATCTTCGACCACTTTGAGTTGCGGCAGGGTGGAATCGGGAGATGCGGCGTTGGTCGTCGATGCGGTACTCATGCTTGTTGTTCCGGGTGATGTCCGTCGATCTCCTCGCCGCCGCAGTTTGAGTGACAGGTCCAGCACATGGAGCCATCGTGTGTGGCCAAGGGGGCAAGGCAGACGCAGGTTTCGCTGCGGGCATGGTAGTCTGCACCGATGCGCGATCAAAGGGGAGTCGGATACGACATCGGCTATTCATCAATTTGTCAACCAGTTATTCTACTCTCGCCGGTTCTTGTGCCGTTTGCCTACACCGTGGCCGTTTCACCGGCTGCGTGAGATCTCCCTGAATTCTGGAAACCTCACATGTTGCGTCTCCCTTGCCTGTTGCTACTTGTCCTGCTGTGTGGTCAGCTGTCGCCACTTGCCGCGCAGGATGATCCCAATCTGCCGCCGAATCCTGATGCCGAGACCGTTAAGCCTGATCCGTTCGCCGTCCCTGAAGGCACAGACCCCACGGCGCTGCGCCTGTACCTGAACAGGATTGCCCGGATGCCTCCGGCCGATCGTTCGGAGGAGGGGATCCAAAAGCACTTCACCAAGATCGGCACCGCACTCGACGATTTGCTGAGCCGCGAACTGGAAACCGAGACCTTCTTGCAGGTGGCGGAACTGCGGCTGAGCGTGATCGATCTGCTTGAGCGGTTTGAAGATCCGACCGCTCCCCAGGTGCGCAAGACCTTAATGACAAAACTCCAGGCGGACGAACGCCCCGAAGTCAAGAAGCTACTGGGCCGATTGGAACTGGAACAGCAGATTTCGGAACTCGAAGCGGCCACTGGCGAAGAACGGATGGCTGTGGTGCAGAAGGTGGCCGGTCTCATTCAGCAGGTGAAATCAGGTGATGATGAAGCCCTGCAGAATGCCATCAACATGGCGTCGACCACGACCGATGTGCTGGAAAGCATTGAAGACTTTGCGCTCGCGGCTTCAGCGACACAGTTGTTTGCCAAGTATCTGGGCGCGATGGAAGATCCACGCCTCGAACGACTGGTCGCGTCAATGCAGTCCAACGCGCGCCGATTGCAACTGCCTGGCAACGAGATCGAGGTCAAAGGGACCACAGTCGATGGGGAAGCGTTCGACATCAACAGCCTGAAGGGGAAGGTTGTCCTCGTCGATTTCTGGGCCACCTGGTGCGGTCCTTGTCGGGCGGAACTGCCGAACGTTAAGCGGATGTATGCCGCATACCACGAGAAAGGCTTCGAAGTGGTCGGCATCAGTCTGGATGAAAGCCGCGACGATCTCGAAGCGTTTCTGGAGCAACAGGAAACCGCCTGGATCACGCTGTTTGATGACAAGCCAGAGAACGCTGGCTGGAACCATCCGGTCGCCAGGAACTATGGAATCAGTGGCATCCCGGCGGTGATCCTCGTGAATCAGGAAGGGAAGGTTGTCTCCCTGAACGCCCGCGGTCCGGAACTTCCCAAACTACTGGAGAAGCTCCTGGGGCCAGTCGAGTTGCCGCCAGAAGATGTGCTGATTCCTCCGCAGAACTGAGGCAACACCGCCAGCTGGCAGATCGTTGACGATTGAAAATGACAGCCGGCGCGGGGTTCTCCAGGGAACCCCGCGCCGGCTGTGTTTCAAGCCTGAATGCTCACGACCTCATCGACTATTTGGCCTGCTTCTGCAGCAGATCTTTAATCTCTTTGAGTTGGGCTTCCATGTTGGTCAGTCGTTCCTGGATCGCTGTCAAATCGGTTGTTTGAGGGACAATCCCAAACGGGTTACCAGCCCCTGGCGCGCCAAACATCAAGGTCACTCCTTCCGCACCTTCGACTGGTGTGATGTTCAAGCCTTGAACAGCGGCAAGTAGCGCTTCTGCATTCAGTTCCTGGAAGTCGGAGATGGGCGCTGGGGTTACCTCAACAGTTTGCTGCTTGCCAGCGCGCATCAACGTGATCGAGACCGGCTTGCTGGCCGCCGCCTGGACGGCTTTTTGCAAATCCTTGGGCGTACCAAACGTCTGATCCCCCAGCTTCAACAGAATGTCAAACTGCTGAATCCCCGCCTTAGCCGCCGGGCCGCCATCGAGGACCTTGGCAACGATCACACCCTCCTGGTTTCCGAATCCAAGGTGACTGCCCACGCCTTCGGGCAACCCATTGACGACAACACCAAGGGCCGAATGTGCACCAACAGCAATCCGCGTTTCCAATTCTGAGAGGATCTCCACTGGATCGGCGGTGAATTGTGGCGGTGCCCCCGGTCCAGAGGAGAACGGGACGACCTGAATTGATTGCACAGACACCGGAGGCGTTGTCGGTGAGGGAGCGTCCTGGGCAACTCCGGTACTGATGAGACAACACCAACATGTCAGACACGACATCAACTTTGACTGAATCAACATACGAACTCCTGAGGTCGGGGGTGACGCCGCTGACAGTCAGCGCCAGCCCATCCATCGGTCTGGCGACGCCACAGCAACAATTCACCGGTTTGGGTGAGAAACTGTTGGCTTAGCTATTGGACCGCATAACGCACGCGGACACGGTTATCGGGGACCAGAATGTGTTGGCCATTTTCCAAAGGGATGAAGTGCAGTCGCTGCCGATCATCGACCTGAAAGCCACGGTTTTCCCAGTGAGCCTTCATTTCGGGAGTCAGCAGCGGCTCCGAGGGCTGCAGCCATTCCGGGGGCACGTCGCGACTGTTGAACACCGGGACCGCCACCGGAACATCACTGGAAAGCAGCGGAGCCAGATCCACCATTCCGACAGGCCGTGCTGCGGTTGGATCGACTTTCAGCAACGGTGGAAGCGATGCAACGGACTCATGCACCGATGCTGCATGGGACGTCAGTTCAGGATCGTTCTCCGGAAACCGGGGACCAACCGCCATCAATGGACCTTCATTGTCGTCCAGGGCAGCATCATGCCCAGAAGCGACCGGCGCATGGCTGTTGCCCCGCAATCCTCGCCCCCATTCGACATACCCATACCCCAGCGCGACACCCAGCATCGCCGCGAGACACAGTCCGGCCATCATGGACCAACTCGACTGCTGCCGTACTGGCCGGGCGGGCTGCACACTGCCGCTGGGGGTAATGGCAATCTGATCAACATGCTCTCGTGAGGCCCGGCGGAACAACCGGTCTTCGAGAAACATCAACGCCAGTTGCCGCCACTCGGCGAGCGACGAACGGTCGTCCAGATCGCGCAGCAAAGCGACTTCGGCAAGTTCGTCCAGTTCACCATCGACCAGAGACTGGAGCAGTTGTTCCTGAGATCGTTCATTCATGGTCATTGACTTCATCAACTCCGCCAGCGGGCTGCCGCCAGCACTCGTCCATTCATAACACCGCTCAAGGAGCCTCGACACCAGCTGCGACCAATTGCTGTCGCATGCGTTGTCGAGCTTTGAAGAGCCGATGTTCAACCACATGCTCCGTGACGCCCAACCGGCGGGCCAGGTCACGATAGGTCCAGTTCTCCGTGTATTTCAGAATCAAAACTTCCCGATCCAACTCCGGCAACTGTTCGAGCGCCGCACGCACTGCATGCAAACGTTCGTGCTCCAGCAGCCATCCGAGAGGATCGCTCGCTGATTCCCCCGGTGGACTCCATTCACGCTGTAGCCGATCCTCAAAGCGGCGGCGCCGTCCACGCGTCCGGCGATAGAACAGACACTGCCGCACCGCGACCCGGTACAGCCAAGGGGCAACTCTCTCTGGATCCGTCGGCAGATCGCCAGACTTTGTGAACGCAACCGCCACTTCCTGCAGAATGTCCTCCACAATGTCGGCATCACCCACCCGGTTGAGGATGACGGTCCGCAACCAAGGCTTGTGCTCAAGCAATGCAGCCCCCCAGTCGATCGTTGATCGACCTGCCACCACATCGGCAGTGGGGTGTTGTTCGCTCATGCCAATAGAATGGTTGCCGCCCCACGTGCTTCCCAGGCACATTTTCTCGTGCCGCGGCAAGAATTGCGAATCACGTGAACTTTCTCGAACCAGATTCCAGCCACACTCCCATACACCGCGCAGGTGCAACCACCATCGCGTGATTCGCGTCGCGGTGCTACGCTGTCCCCATTCGTTCCCAGCCCCTCGGCGCAGTCACCACCGATGTCGTTTATTCATAACCTGTTACGTCTTTGCCGCTTCCCCACCGTGTTTACCGCGCTGGCCGACATCATGCTCGGGTACGCCCTGTCCCACGCTGGCTACGACTCCTGGCCAACCCTGGGCTGGCTGCTCGTAGCCTGTGCGGGTTTGTACCTCTCCGGGATGGTGTTCAATGACGTGTTCGACCTCAAGCAAGATCAACAGGAACGGCCTTCGCGTCCACTCCCCAGCGGTGCGATTTCGCGCCCTGTCGCGAGCGTCTTTGGCGGCCTCTTGATGATCATCGGGATCGCCTGTGCCGCCGTCGCGAGTTTGAACAGTCTGGCGATCGCGCTGATCCTCGCCGCTACTATTCTCGCCTACGATGGCCCGCTCAAACGAACGCCGCTCGGACCCCTGTTCATGGGCGCCTGCCGCATGCTGAATGTATTGCTGGGGGCGAGCGCCGTCGGCATCCGTTTCGCGTCGGTCTGGCAGCATCCCCAATTGTGGGTGGCCTGCTCGATGGGGCTGTACATCGTCGGCGTCACGCTCTTCGCGCGGCGAGAAGCGTCCACTAGTTCCAAGGCAGGACTGCTACTCGGGCTCGGGATTGCGAACCTCGGGCTGTTCGGACTGGCTGCCTGGATCATGAACTGGACGGTTCACATCGGATTGCTGGTCGGCTTCGGCGCGGTCGCTCAGCCCTGGACCGTACTACTCGCCCTGGCGGTGATCGCGTTCACGATCAACCGCCGCGCCCTGCTGGCGGTCGCCGATCCTCAACCAAAACTCGTACAGCAGACAGTCGGCACGATGCTGCTATCGATCATCGTCGTCGATGCGACGCTGATCTACTTCAAACTCGGCGACGCAGGTATTCCGTACGCCATCGGCACGATCGCGCTGCTCATCCCGGCCGTGGGGTTGCGGCGTTGGATCCCGCTTTCGTGAGATGAGTGGTTCACTGGGCCGACAAGATCGCACCGTAGTCTGGCTACTTATCGCCGGACACCACTTCCGCGATGTTTTGCGCGTGATCGCGAATACGGCCAAACGAGTTCAGCGCGTTCAGGAACGCCACTGTCACCTGGGGCGGAATCTGGGACGAGGAGACATCCGCGAGATGATCGCGCCGCAGTTTCTTGATCAACTTGCGAATCTCGCTCCCCAGTTCTTCGACATCCTTGAGCAGATTGCGATTCTGGTTGCGATACCCTTCGTTGACGCGACTGACGTAGGCGAGGATCTCCGTGCGGAGTTGCAGCAGGTGTTCGAGTTGAGTCGCTTCGAAACGGAGCGACTCCTTTCGCAATTTCTGATCGAACCGCAGGATCGTATCGACATAGTCACTCACCGATTCGTACTCGTCAGCGAGCCGCAGTTGCTGACGGCACTCCTCAGCCACCGCATGCGGCACATTGCCCGACAGCAGGTTGGTGACGAAATGCGAAATCTCATCCTGCATGCTGTCCAGAATCTTCTCGCGATCCCGCAGGTGCTTGGCGAGACTCTCGTCGGTCTCGTCCTGCTTGAGCAGCGTCTCCAGCCAGTTGAGCATCTTGCCGCAACCTTCGCCCATTTTGATGATTTCACGGCGTGACTGTTCCACCGCCAGCAGCGGCGTTTCGAGCATGCGGATGTCCAGGTCGGTCAGATGCGGCTTTTCCTTGTACGCCTTCGCCGGCACGAGCCATTCCAGGAACTGGGCGAATTGCGTCACGAATGGCAGGAACAGGATGGTGTTGCAGACATTGAACACCGAGTGCGTCGCCGCGA
>JAGQQB010000095.1 GCA_020426425.1 Planctomycetaceae bacterium
GCGAACTTTTCACATCTGCGGCCAGACACAACAACTGATCATCCCAGCAATCCACTACCGGAATCCGTCGCGAGGTGGCTTCCCGAGGGTCGCCATCAAACAACCCGTCAATAACGGACAGGATAATCAGCAGGGGATCTTCCAGCAGGTTGGTCACCATTGCCGCCAGACGGTCATTATCCCCAAACTTAATTTCCGACACACTCACGGTGTCATTTTCATTAATAACAGGAACCACTCCATACTCAAACAACGTATTAATTGTATTCCGCACGTTCAAATATCGCTTGCGACTCCGAAAGTCGTTTGCCGTAAGCAGCATTTGCGCGGCGTGATAGCCGTACTTGCGAAACGCATCATCATACACACGAATCAGCCGTGCTTGCCCCGTCGCCGCCGCCGCCTGCAGATGCGGCAGATCTGTGGGCCGCCCTTTAAGGCCGAGCAGGCCAACCCCCGCCCCCACCGCACCACTGGAGACTATTACGACCCGCCGACCTGACTGCCGAATCTGATGAATCTGATCGGCAAACGACGCGATCCGACCCTCATCCAGACTATCATCTTCACGCGAGAGTACATTCGTCCCACACTTAACAACAATCGTGCGGGCCGACTGAATCACTTCCTGGCGAACTAGGTCTTGCATAACAGGGCAGGGGGCAGATGCTATTTCGATTCACCGGAAGTTTGCTCACGCCGCTGAGCGGCAGGAATTCCCACCAGCGGCAGTTCCTCGCCGGTGGCGGCCTCGCGATCCACAACGTCGAGCGGCGTCGCATCTTCACTCTTGCGGAGCAGCAGGTATCCGATCGTCATGGATGTCCAGAAGTAGCTCACCGCGAATGCGGCCGGGATGCTGCCGAGCAGGTGTTTCCAGACAAACAGCTGGCTCAACTGTGCCGACCGCAACTCAATCCCCTGGCCGACCGTCCAGAGTGTCACCTGCCAGACGAGGTTGGCCATACCGGTCACGAAATAGTGCAACACCGCTCCATACAGGAGCAGAACGAGCAGCAAGAACAGGGCATACCAGGGACGCACGAACAGGTAGTTGTAGCTGCGGCTCAAACCATCGAAGGGGTCAGTCCCTTCAACACTTGTCGTGCAGATCATCAAGGGCCAGCAAACCGCCAAGCCGACGAGCATAATCGCCATCAGGAGTCCCACCACCAAAGCGAGAAGCCAGCCAACGGCCAGAATATATGGACCGACAGCGGGAATTCGACAGATCACCCCAAACACTGCGTTTCCGGTGGCAAAGACCAGCAGGCCGAGAATGACCGTCAGCAGACCACCAAAGTACGCGGTGACATGCCGCCAGAAGTAACCCCAGGCTGCACCGAATGAGCATTCTTCATGTCGCGTGACCTGCAGTGCGACCATGCGCGTCAGCAGACTGCCAGCCATAATCATCAGCACGAACAATCCGAACCATTCGAGCAGCAGCGGCCAATGCCGGCCTGAGGAACTCAGCAGCAGGCGTGTCTTCTCGAAGGCTAACTTCATCGGCAAAAGAACCGCAGTCCCCTGCCCCGCCTGCGTCAGCGATGCCCACGGCTCGTGAACGAATTCCGTGAAGGGAACCACGTCGGTACGAATCACCCGATCAGCGTGCAGTGGAGTTCGCGCCGCACCGGTCGTCCGCTGGAGCAGCATCCCCAAGCCCACCGTGCTCCAGACGAAGAGGAGCGCCACTGCCATACGGCGGTAATGCAGAGCGATGCGAAAGCTGCTGAACATCAGGAGCCAGGGCAGCCAACGCCGGAGCCGAGCCTGATCGGTGACGAAGAACTCTTCCTGAAGTTCACGCGTAGACCGAGAATCATTCACCGCAAACACATCCGTGCTCTAACCGAAGACTGCAAACAGACCAGATTGGCTGGAAACGCGAGCCGGCCACCCGGCAGGATGAAGACAGCAACCGCCGCAACATATCGCACCAAGCGGGTAAGTTTAGCCGGTCAACACGATTCTCTCGACTCAGAGAATCCTCCAAGCGGAATCGAGTGAGCGAATTGGACGGGTTGAAGGCGATTCTGGCGGGACTATACTCCGGGAAATCCACGAAATCACAGCGTTTGGAGCCTCCACACGCCCGTCATTCCACCAGGAGCAGAAATCCATGAGTGCCCAAGTAGGACAGCCAGCCCCCTCGTTCAGCGTTCAGGCGTACGATCGAACCCAGGATGGGACCGACAACCAGTTCCGGACCATCGCTCTCGATGATCTCAAAGGGAAGTGGGTGTGCCTGTTCTTCTATCCGCTCGACTTCACTTTCGTCTGTCCGACGGAACTGGTCTCGTTCAACGATAAGCTCGGCGAGTTCGAGGACCGCGACTGCACGGTGCTCACCGCCAGCACCGACAGCGTCTTCTCGCACAAGGGCTGGTGTGACAGCCACGACGATCTGAAGAAGCTCAAGTACCCGATGCTGGCCGACACCACGCACAACCTGACCAAGTCGTACGGCGTCCTCAAGGACGATGCTGGCATCGCGTATCGCGGCATCTTCCTGATTGACCCCAATGGCGTCGTCCGCTGGTCGGCCGTGCATGACCTGAGCGTGGGCCGCAACGTGGACGAAGTCCTCCGAGTGCTCGACGCCCTACAGACCGACAAACTGTGCCCCTGCAACTGGAAGAAGGGCGAGCAGACCCTGAACTGACCGTATGCTCTGATCCTCCCATCCAAACCGCTGTTCCAAACGAGTCAGGAGGCCCGGGCCTCCTGACTCGTTTGATTCCTAGCTCGTCCGGCCAAGCTCATGACACTCACTCCCCTATTCCCCGACGAGGCACCAGACAAGGTGGCTCAGACCTACGAGCGACTAAGGGAACTGTTCGGTGAGGCCGAGATCCCGGAAATGTTTCTGATCTACGGCAACGTCGAACCGTTTCTACGGGACTTCTACATGAACTTCAAGAAGTTCGTGTTCTCAGCGGGACAACTCGACGAGCGACAGAAGGCAGCGATCGCGCTGGCGGTTTCCGCCTACGCTCACTGCCATCGTTGGACACGGTGGGCCTCCTCCCGCTGCGCGATTCTGGGTTTCACCGAGGATCAACGGGCCGAAATCCTCGCTATCGCCGCGACCAACGCGATGTACAACACCTTCTTCAAGTTTCGCGATCTCAGCGGCAGTGGGTTGTTTGAAGGGATGGGGGTCGGTCTGCGAGCCCACACCTTCAGTCAGGTCTCCCTCGAAGAACCACTCGTGGAATTGATCAACATTGCCATCAGCAATCTCAACGCCTGCAAGCCCTGCACCAGCGGGCATGTCGAGCAGTCCCGGCAACTTGGGCTGACGAATCAACAACTCTTGGAATGTGTGCAGTGCGCGGCCACCATGTATGCTGGCTGCCAGTTCCTAAACGCTGCTGATTGCTGAAGGCAGCGCTTGTGTTTGCACAACACGCCAACCGCAACACCTGCTTACTCCCCTGCCCTGCTTGAGGGGCATCGGCAAGAGACGGTCACCGCAAAACCGGCAGTCTCTACCTGACCCCAGGTCAGGCAGGAGAAGGAATCTGCAAATTCCGCCGAAACCGGGATTGCGGCACTTGAACAGGTCAGTGCCAGCCGATACGTTGAATTCCGTGAGAACGGTCCAGTTCTCTCGGTGTGCTCCGCTCTTTTTCAATCGATTGCCACAGCGCAACACACGAGCGGGGCAAAAGATGGTTCAGCCCCCCGGAGGAGGAATCCAATGGCCCCCATGAACGTGATGGACCCTGCCCCCAGTGTGGACCCTGTGGAGGAAATTCGACTCCGCGTCTGGGCTCGTCAACACTATGTTCCTCAGGAACAGCGGTCCGATCTGCACCCGGTCATCCTCGACGAAATGCGACGACGGGACGAAGAATTGGCTGAGTAGCTGCCGCGCGATCCGCGGTCGTATCGCAGAACACGCAGAGGGGGCCAGGTTCAAGTGAACCTGGCCCCCTCTGCGCATTTCCACATCAACTCAGCACCAAGGTTTCGGCAAACTCAGCCAACGTGTATTGGATGGTCGCGGTTCATCTTGAGGGGCACTGACGAACGGACGTAAACTCCCCTGCCCTGTCATGCTCGCCGTATGGCAAACAGTTCCTTCCGCGTGGGCACTCTGATCCAACCGAACAACGCGGAAGACCCCGCAATCAGGGAATGGAATCCCATGAAGCGCTGGCTGGCACTGCAATGCGATCCCATCTACCTGTTTCTAGGACTGGGGATCTGCGGACTCTCGTGGCAGACGATCTCCTGGATCACCGCCCCCACAGCGGGCATCCTCGCTGCAGGACTACTGACACTGACCATGCTGGTTATTCCTGGTCGCGTGCAATCGCCCTGGAAGTTCTTTGGATTACTCGCGGCACTGGGAATCCTGGGAGCATTCGCAGCCAGCACAGACGCGGTTCTGACCCTCTGCATTGCTGGCGTAGCGAGCCTGTCGCTGGCTGGCGGATTGCTGTTACCACCGCCAGCCCAAACACAAAGCCCCACCACCGTCGTCGCCGAACCGGAACACAGGACCGAGTTCGCCCCGTCGCTGTGCGAGACCACGGACGAACTCATTGACTGGGAGGAGGAATCATCTGTCGGCGAACTTCTGCAGCAGTGGGAACGACGCCGGCTCAACTCAGGCGAAGAACTGATCGAGACAACCTTGCAGGTGCTCTTCTCCGCAGGATGCCGGATGCAGACGGTACACCTGCCGCTGCACCCTCCCCTGCCCCGCATCGATCAGGCGCACTGCGAAATCGTGGATGGCGTCGCTGCTCGCTGCGAAGTCGATGCCGTCCGTTCTTATGGCGTCAGGGTAACGCTGCGCCGTCAGGGAAACTGCGACGACGCGGCCACTGCGTACCTGTGGGTCAGCTTGTGTTCAACGGCGGCGACCAGCCGGGCCGCATAGTGACTCCTCACCCAACCCTGGCTGAATGTGGTTCGCAACTCCTTTAAGAGCTGGCAGCTTGGGGCGCATGCAGCAAACAGGTCCAAATGCGAAACGGCCCGTCAAGTGCTCACTGAACGGGCCGTCTGCTGTTGGGCAACACGCGTCATTGGGAGTTGCCGCTGCGCGGCGTGACGCGAATCAGCTATGGGGCGTATGGACTATCGATGCCCATCCCTCCCATTGCCGCACGCTTGCTCTTGCTGCGTGATGACCGACGCAGCACATTGCGCTGACGCCCCCCCTCGCCGGAGGAACCGTACATCATCATCTCGTCGGCCGATCCAGCCTCGAGGCCATAGACGTCGAGCTCCGAGCCGGCCAACGCCACTTCGGCGGCTTCCCGCGCCTTTTTGATGTCCTCAAAGTACGTGTTCTGCTGCTCCTGACGTTTGGCCAACGCCGTCCGTTGCGATCGCTGCCCATCGTCGTCGTAAATCGTCAGCATCTCATCGTCGACAACCAGAGCTTGTCCTTGGGCAAGCATGTAGCCATTGGCTCCACGCATCAGTTTAATGGACTCAGCTCCCTCGCCGTGCAGTTTAGGATCGATTTCGAGATCCCCGATCACATCCGCGATGAAGTTATCCGACTTGAATTCGTACTCCTCTTCGTCGTAGACATTCTCGGTTGGCTTGATCACGGTCGTGGTCGTTACCTCTCCCACCTGCTGGCCTGGACGCACTTCGACCACATCGTTCATCGTCGTTCCGTAGCGGTTATCCCACTGGAACACGTCCATCAATGCCGATGGCAGCATCTCGTTGTTCCGTGACCGATTCGGTTCGCGCACACCAGCCAGGAAGAAATCCTGACTCGCGGGTACCGAGGCTGGCTCAGTCACGTTGCTCCAGTCGGTGTGCCGGATTTCTCCTTCGATGACATGGGCCAGTCCGTCGGCCTCCGCAATCCGGCGACCGTAGTTCGGATTGGGGATCACAAACCGCACGCGGTATCGATAGGTCTTCCCTGGCTCGACGCCAAAGTCGATGTAGCGGAACAACAGCAATTCGCCGTCCGCCTTGGCGCGCTCCTGAATCCAGGCACTCAGTGCTTCCCGCTTTTCCTTGTCATCCGCATCGACCAGTTGATCGAGCAGTTGATCCATCCCCGAGGCAACTGGCTTCGCACTGGTACGGCCACGTGGTCCCCCACGTCCCGCAGACATCCCTGCGGGTTCCATCATGTATGACGAGGAATCGTAGCTGTAATCCGCACCGACCAGACTCGACTGCATCTCACTGGAATTGAACGAGAGATTCACAAACCCCCCGCGCTGCACCTTGGTCTCCTTCGTCGCCTTCCGCGCTTCGAGCGCCTTTTCGAGAATCAGCGCGTTCAACTCAGTTTCAATCTCGATCTGCTTGTCCGTCAGCACGAAGTTCTTGATGCGAGGATGCGTGGCCTGCGAATACCAGCGTCCGGAAATTCGCATCGGCAACGGCATCGTGACCACAGGATCGGTGATTGCACTGTTCACAACATCCGCATCGTACCCGACGGTCCGTTCGAGTACGTCGGTCGCCACCTGGATGTCGACCGCATCGGTTTCGTCGTTCCAGGCTGGCCAGGTCCCGTCAGGCCGCATTTCCTGTCGCTGCAACTCGAAGTCGATGATGTAGAACATCCGGGATGCTTCCGCGAACGAGACATGCGTCGCCTCGGCATACTTGGCGATTTGCTCACGTACTGGGAACACTGCCCGCACCGAGACAAAGGGATACCCTTCCCCGTTCTTGGTCGGCATCGTCGCCCCCAACTCCCCACTTCCTTCGAGACCATCCAGATAGCTGTAGGTGCCATCTTCCGAGGGGAGCGCGGTGGAGGTGTCGTACGATCCGCGCTGCATCGCTTCCAACTCTGGAGCGAAATAATCATCGCCTTCCCCCGACCCCGACAGGCCAGTCTTCGGTCGTGCCAGAAACTCGTCTGGAGTCCCTTCAGGTACTTCATCTTCCTTGGGAGTCACAGCCGCCAACTCGGTTTCAATCTCGGACTCATCTGTCTCGGGATAAGTCTCGATCAAGACCCGACCGGGCGTCGCAATGAGATCCTCAGGCGCGCTCTTCTCAATCTCACGCAACGGATCCTTGCCGCCCGCAGGGTCGAGTGTGAACCGGGTCGATGACTCGTACTGCGCTGGGCTGATGGAGACATAAAGTTCGTCCCGCACCACCTGTTTGGGTGCCGTTTCCGCATTGAGAGCGTACTTCTCGCGCTCTTCATCGGGCCACACTGTGACTGCCAAATTGTTCCGCCCCTGCTCCACCTTCTGCGTGATTTCGCGCGGAGTCCCCTTGTAGGCGGACCAGTCGGTTCCGGCCAGTCCCAGCAGGGTCATCAGGATGATGATCCCAAACAGCACTTTCTCGACGTGCTGAATCATTGCCTGTTTGAAATCGAACTTGGCCATGGAAGTGCCTCCCAGTTACGGAGTGCAAGCGGTTGACGAGTTCTCGTGGATGCCGTGAGATGTTCCTGAAATCTACTCGGCCGTTGGGGCCGGCGTCTCTGCTGATGCTTCAGTCGTTGGTGGCTCTGCCGTTGCCGTATCGGCGTCTGGAGTCACTGCCGAAGAGTCAACCGGCGTCTCCGTTGCCGAAGCATCAGGCGATGTCGTTTCCGGAACTGGCGTTGCCCCTTCGACCGGCTCGCCGGTCGGCACCGCTTCCCCGGTCGCAGCGTCCTCCATCACCGCATCTTCCGGCTCGACTGGCAGTTCGGGATCGACCATCACTTCCGGTTCGAGGCTGGCCAGCAATTCAGCCGGCGGCTCGTGGTAAATCGTAATGACTCCGCACAAATGCACGGCCACCAGATCGGGATGATTCAGTGAGTCCTGAGCATACGCTGGCAAGCCAGAAGTATACTTTTGCATGAAGGCATTCGACATGCCTAGCGCCGCCGAGCCGGTGGTCTCGCCCGCCCCAAAGCCACCACTTCCGAAGCCGCTACTTCCGAATCCACCAGTGCCAAAACCATCGGAACCAAAACCGCCGGGACCAAAGCCCGGATCGGGCGCGAACTCGCGACTGGAAAACTCATTCTCCATTGGCCCGTACAACGAACCTCCGCCCACCTGCTTCTTGGCATACGGATTCTTCCCGACATGGAACCGGGTCACCCGAATTGGCCAGTCGGAATTGGCCAACTCGACCACCAGATCCGGAATCTTGGACTGCATCATGATCAGCGTCAGATAGAACCCGCGTTCACGAAACGGGGCGGCCTCATCAAGGGCGATGTACCGAATGCGGGGCGCATTAGCGGCTGGCCCCATACCTGGCATCGATCCCAGATCGCTGCCACTGCTGTCGCCGGCAGGCGCTGCAGAGGGGTCCAGATCTGAACCAAACTCTTCAGCGGGATTGAAAGGCAAACTACTCACGACTCCCTGAGCCGTTCCTGCCGTCATCATGGATCCCAGTTCCGTACCAGAGTCCATGCCACTGCTGTCTGCTGATCCCGCAGTCGCCAATTCTGGTGTCCCGGAACCCCCGACCAACTCAACCGCATCAATCCGACGAATCACCGATTCGGTAATCGAATCCTTCCCTTCATTCACCTTGGAAATGGCGTCAAACAGCAATCGAGTGAGCCAGATGTCAATCTGCGCGGCCCAGACGTCGTCCGATGGCGGCGGGACTTCCGCTGCCCCCATCGGCACCTGAGGAATCGGACACGCCAACCAGACCTTTTGCTTCTTGTCAGATGGAATCGTCTTCTGCAACGCTTCGGCGACCACAGGATCCACCGAATCCACCAGTTTTGTCAGCGCTCGTTCGTATTCCGTCTTGTACACATAGCAGGTGTCGATCGAGATCGGCCCCAGGAACTTGCCCTCTGTATCCTTCGCCACATCCTCGGCGACGATCGCAGGCCAGACCATCCGTGGGAGTTGATTCTCCCACAGCGCGACCACCTGCTCGTTGACCTGCTTGTCGTACTCGTCGTTGAGCACGGCCAGCTTCTTGGAGTAGTCCTCGTTGGCATCGAGGCCAGATGGGACACCGTTCTTCACGCCGTCCAGGGCCGATTCCCGCGCGGTGGTCTCGGCCTTCATCGCCCCATTGGCGCTGTAGTAGCCATAAATCGCCATGGGAAAGACGAGAAATGCGAGTATCCAGAAGTGATGGCGAATCAGTTTGTCCATCGTGTCACCTCATTCGAGGAGTGTTGTCTTGTGTGGAGACGAATCTGCTTAGGGGAACTACTCGGCTGCAGTTGCATCTGCGGCTGCGTCGGCCCCCGAGGCCGCATCAGCACTGGCTCCGTCAGCTCCCTCGGCGGCGGCCGGTGCCAATGGATCGACTTCAGCCCGGTCCGCTTCCGGCACATACTGCAGTACGAGTTGAATCGTAAACGTGGTCCCCTCGTACCGCTTCACATCCGCCGAGCCTGGCTGCCCTGGCACGCCCGTGCCAGCTACAGCCGATGACGGCGGAAACTCGGGCGTCTCGGTCAGGAATTCCGGCGACTCTTCCGATGTCCCCATTGGCCCCATCGGCCCGGTCGCGCCAAATCCCCGCGCAGCGGTCAGATCGCGCCCCTTGGTGCTCACATCAATCGGGACCGCTTTCCCCTGTTCCATAATGGTGGCATGCGTGAGTCCCAGCCGCCTGACATCACGCACCGGATACCCGTCATGCTGTACCTGCCATTGCTGGAGGTTCTTCAGGAACGTGTTGATGACGAACAAAATCCCGGTGTTGCGGGGCTGAGCAGGATCGTTGAAATAGTGCTGTCCACGCAGCGTGACAATGTACCCTTCGCCCGATGGCCCAGCCGTTCGTTCCGCCTCGGGCATGTACTTGAGCTTCGCTTCCGGCACTTTGCCAAACCAGGCGCTTACATCCGCTTCCTTCTTCGTGCTGAACTCGGTCAGGTTGATGATTGGCTTCATGTTGACTTCGTCCGGCACCGGCTCCCCTTCCGGGATGCGGGGCAGACAGTCGACGACCGCGTTGTACACGTCGAGCCAATCGACTGAGCGCCGGCCCTTGATCAACCCCTCCAGCTTAGCCTGAGCCGCGCCGCGCCGGCCAACTTCCGAATCGTACGCCGACTTCAACGAGCCGACCTTGCTGCCAAAGTCCCCGGCTTCCTTCTCGGCCGCTTCGAACTCCGGCGTATGGACCACGCCATTCGTGTAGGCATTGCCAACCGTCGACAGCGTGTACCCCAGCAGCAGTGACGCCGCTGCAGCAACCGCCCACGGCTTCTTCTTACGAATCACCCGGGCCGTCGCGATCTCTGGCGGCAACAGCGAGGTGTGAATCCGCGTCAGCTTCAGCGTCTGCAGCGCCAATCCGTATGGCACGGCAAAGCTCAACAGGTTGTCGGCGAACAACGGCGAATTGACGACTGCATCACCCGCCAGCGACCGGTATGCATCGGGCCGATCGACCTCATACTGCAGGTTCTGTTGCAAGAACTTCTGCAGACCCGCCAGCCGAAAGCCGTTGCCCAGGCCAACGACCTTGGCAATCCTGGCCTGACGCTTCACGCTTGAGAAGTACCCGATC
>JAGQQB010000096.1 GCA_020426425.1 Planctomycetaceae bacterium
ACATGCCGGTTGATCGCCCGAAAGGGGCGCTCCCCCGTCGAGAGCGTGACGTACCCGATCGCGCTGAGCATGATCACCCCCATGATCATCGCCATCGGTTGCCACCAGAGCATGCCGTAACCACCGAGCACGCCCAGGTACAAACTCCCCGCCAGCGAACCGCCACCGAGGGTAATCGCACTTTGCAACCAACCTGGGCCCGACAAACGCACGAAGGCGCCAAAGAGCGCCATTGGCCCCTTTGCTCGGGCAGACTTGATGAGTTCGCGGTCGCGGTCGACCTGTGATGGGGCGTCGGCAGGAGCGGCACCCGCTGTGTCTGCGGCGGCAGGAGGATTCGTCATGAATCAGCCAGTCGTGGTGTGAGAAATCGTTGATGGATGCAGGGGACAGTTCCGCAAGCTATCGCCGCAGGACGGCGGACGCAAGCGTATCGACCTTGCCGAACCGGTCTCAACCTGTCTGCAGGACGAGACTTGCAGACAGCACGGCGACGTGGTCGCGTTGTCATTCTGGATTGCTGGCCGATGCAGCGGACCGTTCGGTCTCACCGCGTAAACTCCGCCCCGGTAGGGGCATGCACCGATCCCTGGAATCCATTCCGATTTGATGATCTGGCACTGCGACATGGCCGTTTTCCCAATAGGCAGGCCACTTGCCGCACAAAGCAGGGAATGCAATCGAACTGCAAGTCCGCCGCCCACACAGGAGGTCACGATGCAACTCGACACCACACAACCTTTTCAAGACACAGCCGAATTACAGACGAACGCGGCAGGACAGACCGCACGTGCGCGGCGCTGGCAAGCGGCGGCGTGCATGTCGCTGGGAGTGGTCGGTGCGATGCTGCTGCTGAGTCTCAGCCTTGCACAGGCGGCACGCGGAGCGGCTGCCCTCTTGCTACAAGCGTACGGGATCGTGCTGCTGATCGTCTGCCTCACAGCGGCGGTCGTGGGTTTCGGAATGCTCGTGAGCACAACCGAAGGCTTCGCGCTGGAGGAGACATCACTTCCCGAGGTGTTGACCTTCGAGGACGACGAGTTCCCGACCGAGGAGGCAGACGCGGCGTAGCCGTTCTGGCCGGGAGTCCGGGAGCTGACGCTCCCGGCTCGCCAGTTGTCGATCGATCGGTCGACAACCTACTCCTTCTGTGATGGCAGTGGCGTGTGGGCCGCGCGCATGATCTCGGCCATGCGGGCGACGACCTCAGGATGGGCATTTGCGAGGTTTGACTTCTCGAACGGGTCCTGACTGAGGTCGAACAATTCCAACTGCTGTCCCCGTTTGCGGAAACCTTTCCATTGATCGAACCGGACCGCTTGTGAAGCGATCTTCTGATCATTGCCGGTACAGAACTCCCAGTACAAATACTCATGCCGCGACTGCTGGGCGTCGTGACCACGCAGTGTTGGTAGAAACGAAATCCCATCAACCTGCGGCGGCACCGATTGCCCGACTAGTTCACAGATGGTCGGCAGCACATCCTGGAAGCAACTGAGATGCTCGGTTTGAGTTCCCGGTTTGATCACGCCGGGCCAGCGGGCGAGCATGGGGGTGCGAATGCCTCCTTCGTGCATATCGCGTTTGTATCCACGTAGTCCCCCCGTGGAGTTCCAGAATCCGGGATCGTGTCCCCCTTCTTTGTGAGCGCCATTGTCGCTGGCGAACATGATGAGTGTGTTGTCGGCAATCTTGAGTTCGTCGAGCAGTTCCAGCAGCGCGCCGATTTCGTTGTCGAGGTTCTCCATCATGGCGGCGAATCCGGCGATGGGGTTCTGGACGTCGGGACATGGTTCGCCTCCGGCACCGTACTTGCCGACGCGCTTGTCGAACTGCGGAAATCGCTCCCGCCACTTCTCATGCAGTTGCCGTGGGGCATGCATCGCGGCATGAGGGACCGCCGTGGGGAGATAACAGAAGAACGGTTTCCCTGCGATGGCCTGTCGCCGCACGAAACTCCGGGCGCGCTGCATCACGAGATCATGCACATAGGTCCCGTCTGGCACGGCGACCTCAGTCCCGTTCTCGACCAGTGTACGGGGATAGTACGTATGCGCGATCGTCTGACTCTTCCAGCCGTAGAATTCATCGAAGCCATGTGAGAGCGGATTCGGATGACCTTCCAAATGCGTCGGACCGAGTCCCCATTTACCGAACGCCCCGGTCGCATAACCGGCGGCGCGGAAGACTTCTGGCAGGACGGTCATCTGAGGATCAAGTTCCGCCCCCTGCTCTCCTCCGAGATTTCCGCGAATGTAACAGTGACCGGAATGCTGACCGGTCATGAGCACGGCACGTGAAGGACTACAGACCGTGTTCCCAGAATAGTGTGCCGTGAACCGCATCCCTTCCTTGGCCAGTCGATCGATGTGTGGAGTCTGAAACTTCTGCTGTCCATAACAGGAGAGGTCGCCATAGCCGAGATCGTCGGCCAGGATGTAGATCACGTTGGGACGCTCGGCGGCGTGGGCCGTGGCGACGGCAAGCGCCATAGCGCATGTAACAACAGAACGCAGACAACATCGAAGCAGTGATTTCATGAGCGACTCTTGAATGTGCGATGGAACTCGACAGATCCAATTCGCAAACAGTGAAGCGGAGGAACGAAGAAGGGCATTCCAGTTCCAGTAGTCGTAACGAAACCAGCACTGAAGCTCAACCTGCGTGGATCAAAACCGCAACGTGATCACGTCTGACCTTGCCGCTGCCCGAACAATGCGGGACACTGGCCCTTGGGGATGTTCGACTTGGTACGTCCTCTCCATCGCATTGCAATCCATCGGACTCTGTAACCCCACGGATCCACTCATGGCTGGAATCACGGTTGCCTGTAATCACTGCGGCGCTCAATTCAAGATGAAGGACGCCAGCAAGGTCGGCAAGAAGGCCCCCTGCCCCAAGTGCAAGCAGCCATTCGTCATTCGCCCCGTCGGAGAATCGGAGCCAAACCCCGACTTTGACCTTGGCGACGACGACTTCGGTCAAGGGATGCCCGCCGAAATGCCGCTCGGGGGAAAGAGGAAAAAAGGGGGAGCAGCCGGATCGACCAAAGGCAAAGGGAAGCGGGGCAAGGGAAAAGGCAAGAGCAAGAAGCAGTCCGGCGGTGGCGGCATGTTGCCACTGCTGATTGGAGGTGGCGTATTGATCCTGCTGCTTGGTGTGGGTGGCCTGCTGTGGGCGCTCGGCGTATTTGACGGCGATGATGGTGGTGGCGCGGCGCCACCAGTGGTCGCCGAGAACGGCGGCGGAGAAACGCCTTCAGCAGAAACGACACCGACCGAAGAGGGTTCGACACCGTCAACCACAGATGGTTCGGAAGCGATGTCACCGGATACAACGCCACCGCAACCAACCGGCACGGAAACCAATACGGCGTCGACTGAGGGGCAACCCGTCAGTCCAGTCGCTTCCGCTGACTTGCCAGACATCGACACCAGTCATCCTCCGCTGGAATATCTGACGCCTGATGCCGACTTCGTCATGCATCTGCGGGTGAACGAACTCCGGAAGAGTCCCTTGCTGAAGGAGTGGCTGGAACAGGCCGAGACAACCGGCGATCCAGAAAAGGATTTCGAAGCGATGCTGGGGGTTCCACTCGCGAAGCTCGAAACCGTGACACTGGGCGGGGCGCTGAACGTTAAGAACGCAGGGATGAGTCGCCGATCAGCAGATGGGTTTTCTCCAACGGAAACAAGCGACGCCAGAATGGAATCGCCAAGTGACGCGGGAAGGGAGCAGCAATCGAACGAGTTGACAGGGTTCGATGAGAATGGCGAACCGGTGACACCCGCTGGCAGTCCGGATCTGTCCGGTTCTGCCTCGTCAGAGGCAATGGAACGACCAGAGAACATTCGTGATGGTTCGTCCTCAAGCGAATTTGGACCGGGCGCGTTCGGTCCACCCGGCATGGGTGCCGGAGGCTTTGGGCCACCCGGATTCACCCCAGGCGCGATGGCCAGCAATCCTCCCGATGGCGTGGCCGTCTTGCGCTTCGCCAACGATGTCGACCTGATGCAACTCATCCCGCTGCGTGATGGGAAATCTGTTACTGAAGGAAACGTGACGTATTATCTGTACACACCGCCATCCCCCGGTCAGCCAACTGCCTTCGAACCGGATGCAGACGGCAGTGCAACCATAATTTCGCAGCCTCCGGAACCGGCCACCTCGCCAGATCCCGAAGCCTCCTTCGAGTCCAGTGCGCAGGTTGGAACGGCCAACGCCGGCGCTCCCGGCAGCGAGTCGTTCCGTTCTGAATCTTCAGGAACAGAGTTTGGCAGCGACGATGGCGACTTCGGCCAGATGGGTTTCGAGCCCCCAGCACCGGTCGAAATGGCGATCGCCCGACTCGATCATCATCACCTGGTTCTTGGGGAACCCCACGTTCTCGTGCCGTTGTTGAAAGGTCCTCGTCCATGGAGTCCGAAGGTGCTGTCCCGCTTTGCCGACGTCGACTTCAGTCGGCAGATCACCCTGCTGTTTGATCCTCAGAAATTCCCCAGCCAGGATGAAATCCCAGCGGAAATCCCGGCTGATTTTCAGCAAGTCGATCATCTGTTGCGCGAACAGGCCGTCGGCATCTACGTCACACTGAACTTCACTGATTCCATGGAACTGCGATTCGGATCGCAGCAGCAGGACGAATCGAGCGCGTCGCAGCTGGCCACTGAAATCAGCCGCTTGTGGGCGCTGGTGCCGCCGCAGCTCGATCACCTGCCGCTACTGGTCCCACAAGGACTCAAGGATTCGCTCCGCACGCTGGTGGAGAGTGTTCAGCCCGGAACCTCAGGCAAGACGGCGGGCCTGCAATTGACCCTGTCCAAGTCCCAAATCGACACCCTGACCGCCGAGATCAAAGCGGCCGCTGGCCCGCTGATGATGGCGGCCATGATGGCCGGCGGAGGGGGCATGCCAGGACTGGGTGATTTGACCCCAGTTGAACCGCCCTCGATGCGCACACCTTGGGGTGAATGGATCGCCCTCGAAGGGATGCCACCCATGGAAGCGAGCGGCTTGCCGGAAACGCTCTCCGTCACCGCATTGCTCGACTGGGAGGTCTTCACCGATCAGCAAGGGACCGAGACGATTGAACCAGCCGTGTTTGTCGCGGTCATCCCAACGGACGAGTCGGCGGTGGTCGCCTACCGCGCCACTGAAGTCATCCCTGAACGTGAACGCTCCGCCGGCGTGATCACCGAGGTAACGCTCGATCAACTGGATCCTGACCGCCCTGCACAAGGAGCCGTCGCCCTGTTCCGTCCCCGGTTCCCGACCAGCCTGGAAGGGACCGCACCGCACTTTGAAGGGAAGTTGTTGCTGCGAAGCAGTTCCGAGGGACACGAAGTCGTGGTGCCGGACCTGGCAAAATTCACGGGTGCCGTGGAAGATCCCAATGCACGCAAACTCGGGATGAGAATCACGAATACAGAGGGTGTCATCGCCCTGCACTACCGTGCTGATGCCCGTACGATTGTGGGCGTCTGCAAAGTTGTGGGGAGCGGACCGTCGGTCCAGGGGGCAGCGGTGGACGATGGCTCTGGGCAATCTTTCGACTCCAGTCGCGAAACGACGGATCCCACCGACAGTCCATCAGCCAATCCGTTTGGCGGTGATGGCTTCGGCAATTCCAGCGTGCCTGGAGCCGGGCTGCCTGCCGAACCGGACGGGATCGTGGGGACTAAGACGATGGCCGGGAACAACGTGATCCTGACCTTCCCTGCGGAACTTCCCTCCGATGCGTCGCTGTCGATCATGATCTATCCAAACGTCAGCGTCGCCAACGTGACACTGAAGTTCAACGACCTGCCTGTCCCCGCCAAACCAGAAACCGCAGAAGCCCTCCGCACCGCGCGCGAAGACAAACTTTGGGGTCGTGAGGGAGACGCTAAGCAGGATGGGGCGGCACCAGCGGCGACGAACTGACCACGCCGTCAACTCGCCAGAAGTTCCCCAACCGGCTGTGGGCGTCTCCACCGACTCAGGACCTCTCGTAGCGATGCTCCCAACCGCTGACCGGGAGTTGCCGGGAGATCCCATTGGCCAGCTTCAGAAGGATCGTAGGAGTTGCCGTCACCGTGCCGATGTGCGCCAGCGGAAACTCCGAAAACGTCGCCAGCAGTTGTCGCCCCTGCTCGGGACCGACCGTGAACAGCAGTTCGAAGTCTTCGCCATCATGCAGCGCATGATCGAGCCGGTAGGCGGGCGAAAGCGCAGAGGCAACGTCGTCATGAATGGGAATGGCGACCGCTGAGAGTTCGGCCCCCAGTCCGAATGGAATCGTCAGATGCCGTACATCGCGGGACAGGCCGTCGCTCAAATCGATCATGCTGTGAATCGGCGCACTCTTACACAACTGCTGTGCCAGTTCCACGCGTGGCGTGAAGGTTAAATGCCGTCCGCTGGGCAGGCTGCCTCCCAGAGGTCCGGTCACCATGATCCAGTCGCCAGCCTGTGCTCCTCCTCGACGCACCGCCTGTCCCTGTTCCACGTCACCCACCAGTGTCACGCTCACAACCAGCGGACCGTCCCAAATGTTCGTATCGCCCCCAGCGATGACGATGTCGAACTCGTCCGCCAGTTGCTGAATGCCGGCATGCACCTGTTCACTGAAGGCGTGTCCCCGCTTTCGTGGCAACGCTAATCCGACGAACGCGAGTGTAGGTCGCGCGCCCATCGCGGCGAGATCACTGAGGTTCACCGCCAGCGACTTGCGGCCAGCCAGTTCCGGAGTCGCCTCGGGAAAGGTGAAGTGAACTCCTTCCAGCAGCACATCTTTGGCAATCACCAAGTCGCGACCGGGGGTTGGCCGCAGCACAGCGGCGTCATCGCCGATGCCCACTGGGAGACGCTCACCATCGAACACATTCTGGCGTCGCACCCAGTCAATAAACGCAAACTCCCCGGAAGTCGGTTCACCGCTCATCGCGATACAGTCCCTGCTGCTCGATGTACAGTTGCACCGGCCGCGGCGTCAGATACCGCAAACTCGTCCCCTCACGCGCCCGCTGACGCAGCGATGTCGCCGAGATATCAATTCCCGGCATGTCCACTCGCCGCACCCGGGATGCCGCCTCTGCACCGAGTCGAGCCGAGAAGATCTCCAACGAGGCTGGGTCACGACCGCGATTCACTGCCACGAGTTGGGCCAACTCCAGGATGCCCTCAGGCTGCCGCCAGTTGGGGAAGTCATCGAGCGTATCGGCCCCAATCAGAAGATGCAGCTGAGCCTCTGGCAATTGCTGATGCACCTGCGTAAGCGTCTCCACCGTGTAACTCGGCCCAGTCCGTTCGAGTTCAAGGGTGCTAATACGAAACGCCGAATTCCCCGCCAGCGCAAACTTGAGCATCTCCACACGGGCCTTTCCTGGTGTGATCTGGAGTCCCTGTTTGTGCGGCGGCACCGCAGCCGGCATGAACCAGACTTCATCCAGTCCGCAGACCTCGCGGCATGTCTCCGCGAGAATCAGGTGTCCCAGATGCACGGGATCAAACGTCCCCCCATAGATCCCGATTCTCATTGGTTCCACCGCCATTCTAAACCGAATGCTCGCCAATCGTTTCTACGCTGGTCACAAGCCGCATGCCGAACACACCGCCCACAGTCGCATCTCAACCACAGGCAACCAACGCGAACAGACGCTGACCGGTGAAATACCGCAGTCCCCAATTGGAATCAATGGAGTCAGTGGTCAAATGCCTGCTCGAAGACTAAAACGCAACATTCGCGAGCCATCACCCCAAGTCGCCCCACATCGCTGGATGCAATCCTGTCCGCGATGACTCGCCCTGTTCAAATTCCAATTCTCCGCAGTGTCCACATCCCTAATGCGTCTGCTTGCTGATTCGCTCCGGCGCCCATTGTGTCCGCTTGGCTGCGTGCTGCTGATCATAGGGGTCAGCACTTCCGCGCTCGGGCAAACTCCACAAGTGAGCGATGTGCGGGTCGGCTACCAGGGAGTATTCAAGGTTGGCTGCTGGTCGCCCCTGGAGTTCACCATTTCTGGTGCGGCGGGTACGACGGTCCAACCGATTCTCATTCTGCCTGATCCTGACGGCAGTCCAGTCGAACAACTTTGGCCAGAGGTGACGTTGCCCGCATCCGGCTCTGTCACGACTCAAGGCGTGTTCCGCCTGGGCCGACTCGAAGCGGCGCTACGAATTCAACTGGCTGTCGCGGGCAAGCGAGGTCCGATCGATGTTGTTCCGACCAATGGCTCCCGTCGTGATGCGTCTGGCGAGTTGGTCCGCTCGGTGCCGCAGCATCATCAGATCTGGTGGATTGTGGAGGAGCAGCCAGCGTACCTCAGCGCAATTCAGATTTGGCAGACCAGCGATCCCGGCTCATTGCACGCATTCGTCCAGACCGATCTTGATGGACTGCCACTGTCGCAGCCGGCGGAAGGACTCGACCTCATCGTATTGCCGGCACACACTCGAGTCGACGCCGATCAATCGCAGGCCCTCTCGCGCTGGGTGCAGCGTGGCGGGCGTCTGGTCATGCCATTGGGGGATGGTGTCGAAGCATTGCAGTCGGGACCACTCAATGACTGGCTGCCAGTTCGCCCCATCGAGCAGGGAGCAACGCGCGATCTCGTGTCGCTGCGGGAATTGGTTCCCAAGAGCAGTTCGCTCAAAGTCACCGCAGATATGCCTGCGGCGGTGTTCGACCCTGACCGAGGACGCATGCTCGCTGGTCGACTCGTTTCACGCGGGGCCTACGGTTGGGGTCTGGTGACACTGCTGGCGGTCCGGCTGGATCAGGCGCCACTGTCGACCTGGCAATCGGGCGCACAACTCGCTGTCGCGCTCGCCGACATCGAACCTCCCTGGCAGGAACAGACAGGACGCGGGACAACGGCCGCGTACGCCAACGAACTTAACCCGACAGGCGTCTCAACCTTCCAATCGCAACTCGTCAACAGCCTCGATCAGTTCGCGGGGGTCTCGCGCAGCAGTCACTGGGTGGTGCTGGCGATGCTCGCCGCATTGATCCTTGCCATTGGCCCGCTCGACTATCTGGTGATTCAGCGATTCCTAAAGTTTCCGCAACTGACGTGGATCACACTCCCCGTGATCCTCTTGGGATTCTGCTGGTTTGCATGGTCCTCCGCGAAAGCCACGAACGCGCGGACTTTGAGCACGCAGCGACTGGAGATCCTCGACCTCGATCCGCAGACTGGGACGCTGCACGGATACTCGTGGCTGAGTTTCTACAGTCCGCAGACGCGGCGTTACGACATCACGGCACAGGTTGCTCCCGACTGGACGATGCGGCAGACGGGAGAAAGCGAGGACTCGATTCCGCCGCGTGTCAGCTGGATCGCACGCCCCGAACAGGGATTCCGCGGGATGTATCACACGGGCTCGATCGATTTGAATCGGCCCCGGTATGTGAACTCCGCAGACCATACTCGGTTGACCGGCTACCCGGTCCAGGTCTGGTCGAGCGGCATGCTCGATTGCAGTTGGGAACGGACCGGACTCGACCTTAACCAAGCGATCAGTGCTGAACTTGAAGATCCCGGTTTCGGTCGACTGCGGGGATCCGTCTCACATCAATTGCCGGGTGAGTTGCACGACTGGTTCGTCGTGTATCGCAACTTCGCCTACTTCCCGCGCGACTTCGCCCCACTCAAACCAGGTGCGTCGATTACCATGGAGCAATGCCGTTCGACGCTGCTCGAAAACGCGACGACCGGTGAGACCGATATTCGCAGCAGCATCGAAGACGAACGCCCACTGCCGATCACTCCGTGGAAGGTGTACGATCCGCTCTCACGTGATCGGGAAATGATCACCCGGGTCATGTCGTTTCATACCGCCGTTGGCGGACGAGACTATTCGCATCTGTTCCGGGCTGCCCATACCGCCCCGGACTGTTCGCACCTTCCGCATCTGCGACAGGTCGTCCTGTTTGGTCGGCTCACAACTCCAGTGACGGAATTCACCATCGATGGCGAGCCAATCCCTGAAGGGGACCATCAAACATTCGTCCGGATCGCGCTGCCCATTACGCGCGGAACGCTCAGTCCCGATACCCCCGCCTCGCCGGATTTGCTGAAAATTCCTTAACGCAATGAGTTCCATCGTCAGCGGCGCGACACACTGCCCCGACTGATGACGGATCACTGACTTCGACATTACACGACGTCTCAACGTTTCATCTTTTCCTTCATCTCAGCCGCATCGTCCGTTCCCATGATCGAAACGATCAAACTCACCAAACGCTATGGCAATTTGATTGCCGCGAATGAGATCACCCTGAAGCTCGCCGAAGGGGATGTCTTTGGATTCATCGGTCCCAATGGTTCCGGCAAGACGACGACAATGCGCATGATCGCCACCCTGCTCGCCCCGGACTACGGCGAAG
>JAGQQB010000097.1 GCA_020426425.1 Planctomycetaceae bacterium
TTTTTCGGTTTGACGGTACCGTTCTTGGGTTCTCAGGATCTGACAACCACTGCCAGGACACGATGTCCGCCACGAATTCCCAAGCATCGGACGCTGGGTCGCTCCGCAGCATGCTGCGCCGAGTCGCAATTCTGTCAAGTGGGACGACGTTGTCGCACGTGCTGCTGTTCGCACTCAGTCCCCTCCTGTCACGACTGTTCACCCCGGCGAGTTTCGCCGTCTTTGGCTTTCATCAGGCGGCGCTGGCGGTCCTGGCCCTACTGATGACACTGCAATACGATGCGGCGATCCCACTCCCCAAGGACGATGGCGAAGCACGCTGGCTGCTGGGCCTTGCATTGCGGATCGGGGGCATGATTGCCGGTGCGCTCACACTGGCAGCCCTTGGCTGGGGATTCACTCCATGGGCCAATCTGCTGTGGTTGCCAGCAGCAATTCTCATTCTGCTACCACTGTGCGCGCTGGGCGAGGCGGTGGCGCGCAGCTATCGGTTGATGTGCGTCCGCCACGGGCATTTCCCAGCAATGAGCCAGGCCCGCGTTATTCAGGCGGCAGTCATGGGGACCAGTCATGTCGTGACAGGTTGCCTGGGTTGGATCACACTGGGACTGCCATTGGGGGATGCCTTGGGACGCTGGGTCTCGGCAGCGTGGTTTGTCTGGAGCTGTCGATCGTCGAAAAACGCAGCAGCCGCAGCCTCCACAGTGGTGACTCCACCCTCGATCGATTGGCCCGAGTTCCGAAGATTGCTATGTCAGTACGCCCGGTTCCCGGTGTTTGTCACCCCCGGCGTGGTGCTGGCGCTGCTCATCAATGTGTTTCCATCACTCCTCCTGCCGTGGCTGTACGGCGATCAGTTTGCGGGACAGTTCGCACTCGCGAATCGGTCCGTCTTGATGCCACTGTTGATCATCAGTCAGGCGGTCACCCACGTTTACGTTTCCGATGCCGCGAAGTGCGTGCGACATCGTAATGCGGACCTGCGACTGTTGATTCGTCGAACCGCCTGGCAGATGGGAGCAGGCGGTTTGTTGCTCGCTGGCACGGCGGCAGTGACCGGGCCACTGCTGTTCCCGATCGTGTTCGGCCCCCAATGGCACGTCGCGGGAGAAATCGTCCCACTGCTGGCGATTAGTGCGTTCGGACAATTTGTCGGCGGTCCGGTGAATCAGATTCTTGTGCTGCTGGGCAAAGAGACCCGCAAACTGATGCTTCATCTAGCGGGACTGCTGGGCGTTGGAATGGCGTTTCTCGGCAGTGCCTGGTTGGGGCTGGGCCCGATTCAGGCCACAGGCGTCTACGCCAGCACCATCTTGGTGATCCAAGGCATGTACCTGTGGCAATCGCTGGTGATGGTGGAGGAACAGGTGGGGTACTGGGAAGTCGAAGCGAACCTCGCCGGAACCGCAGCTCAGTCGATGGCTGCGTGAGGCAACGTGGGGAGATTCCCCATGCAGACTCGTAGGGTCACCACATTTGGCGATCCCGCAATCGCAAGAAAGGCGGCAGATTCCAGGAACCTGCCGCCTCCCCACGATGTTCAATTCAACTCACTTGAGCTGAGAACTTAGCGACGGATGCGCTTTGGACCTTCAGGCTGTGGAGCATCGCAAGTGATGTCGCACTGGTTGTTGTCGCAATCGTCAGTGACGTCAGCGAAAGCCGAACCGCGGGTGAAGGCGTGAACACCACGACCGAAGTCGCTGTCCTTGTGGAAACCAGACACGTAGTAGCTCTGGTTCAGGCTACCGATCGCATCGGCAACGTCGTTCAGCTCGGTGTTGATGGCGTGCTGAACTTCGCTCAGACCAACGATCAGACCGATCACGAGGATGGTGGCAACGAGGACGAGCTCGGCCGAGACGATGAAGCCAGCTTCATCGTTAAGCAGTTGACGCAACATTCTGTAAACTCCTGTGTGTGTTGTGTGTGACGCTCCCTGAGATGAGTTCGCAGGGAAAGAACGCTCGAAGAGGCGAACCTCTTCAGTTGATCAACCAACGTCCACGGCAGACGGTGCTGACCGATGAAGAGACAGGTGCCGGCCCGTCACTTCGATTGCACGGTCACTGGTGACGTGGACCGTACATGAGGAAGCACTCAAGCACGGCCTGTGCCCAGTGCGGAAAGTGAACGTCGCCCACAAACACACAACAGCTCACAACCCGTTTCAATCAAACGTGTTGCAAGCATCGGGTCGCGGAGACCCAAGGTCCGCGACGCAGCGAACAGAGGAATCGCGCCAAGGGTAGTTTACAAACGGTCAGGCGGATTTGTTGCGAAAGAGAATCACTCCGTGTTCATGGCCGGATCGTCCGACCACTGGAACATCCAGTGGCCGGGCACTTGATCCGACTCAGGCGGCTGCGAGAGCCGCCCGATCAGGCCAGGATTCGCGACTGTCATCCAATCCGCTGGGGATTAGATGCCTTTAGGACCTTCGTTGACTGGAGCGTCGCAGGTGATGTCGCACTGGTTGTTGTCGCAATCATCGACAACATCGGCGAACGCCGAACCGCGGGTGAACGCGTGGGTCGCGGTCGCATCGTTCTTGGAGAAGCCAGAGACACTGTAGCTCTGGTTCAGGCTGCCGATGGCATCGGCAACATCGTTCAGTTCGCCATTGATGGCGTGCTGGACTTCGCTCAAGCCGACGATCAGACCGATGACGAGAATCGTCGCGACGAGAACGAGTTCGGCGGAAACGATGAAGCCAGCTTCATCATTCAACAGTTGACGCAACATGGGGAGAGACTCCTGTGTAGTGGGTGATGTAGATGTGTTGACCTTGGTGTCACATATCGCCGTTGGCCTGATCACGGTCAGCAGGCCGCACCATCCTCTGGGACCGGCCAGATGATAAGGAGTGGTGACTGGAAACCAGCAACGTGGACACCGATTCAGGTTGCATCACTGGTGCCGTCGCGGCATGAACTGAGAATCCCTCGCCCGCGCGCCCCGCAAGGGTTGATGTCACCGATGTTTACATCGCCACCAGAACAGTCGATACAAACCGTATAAATCAGTCGATTGTATGAACTGGAGGATCTATTACATTGAGCGCTTAGCTGAATTAACGAATTGCTAATCAGGCATGTGCGAACTGAAACGAATTCGGAATAGACGCATGTGCGCCCCACTGCCGACCGCACGTCGTTGAGATCGACCTGATCCACCAGCCGGGGCATTCAGAAGTGCCGCTGACTCGAACGTGCCCGGCCGTGGCCTTGATCGCGGTTGTAACACGAAAACAGGCCAGGCGCGATGTGAAGCACATCGCACCTGGCCTGTGGTGTCGTCAGACCAATCAGTTGACGCGGAACTTAGATTCCCTTTGGACCTTCTGCGACTGGCGCATCGCAGGTGATGTCGCACTGGTTGTTGTCGCAATCGTCGATGGTGTCGACGAAGTCGGAACCGCGGGTGAACGCGTGGGTGACGCCGCTCGCATCGTTCTTCGAGAAGCCGGAGGTGCAGTAACTTTGGTTCAAAGCACCGACAGCATCTGCAACGTCGTTCAGTTCGCTGTTGACGGCGTGAGCGACTTCGCTCAGACCGACGATCAGACCAATGACGAGAATGGTCGCGACCAGAACGAGTTCAGCGGAGACGATGAAGCCAGCTTCATCGTTGAGAAATGCACGAAGCATGTGTGAACACTCCCAAATGTTTGTTGTAATTCTGTGAACTTTGTGACTGTGAGTTGATTGAACGTGGGCACTGCTGCCCGCAAGCCTGTGATGGTTCGCGGGATGGAGAGAGGACTCGGTCTGCCATCTCCCCCAGTCCCGGACCGGCGGGACGAAAGATGTGAACAGGATTTGCGAAAAGCGCTGTCCAACCCTGGTGGGGAAAGCACTGTGTGTGCCAACATCCATTAACGTCGAATGCGGAAGGGACCCTGATCCGTAACCACTTACTCAAAAACGACTTGCCTCTAAGTCGCAGCAATCGATACAACCTGACGAGTTGGCGCGACGAGTACAAAGCGCGCTGTCCTCACTCGACGGTGTTTGGCGTTCTGAACAACATGTCCAGGCAGCGCACAGCCCGCTTTTCATCACGAGGCAACCTTCCCCATGCATGGTGATGAAATCATCGCGGCCATCGCCTCTGCTCCCGGCGCCGGAGTCCGAGGGATCATTCGATTGAGCGGTCCCGCGTTGGACCACTTCCTGCGGCAGCTCTTCCCAAGCGAAGTCCTGGGACAAGGGACTCCTCGTCGCACCCAGGTCTCGCTGCAACCGGAATCGTGGAGCGCCCCAATTCCTGTCGCCCTCCACTTCTGGCCAACCCGACGCAGTTTCACCGGCGAACCACTCGCGGAACTGCACCTGCCGGGATCGCCTCCACTAATCAATGCCGTACTGACCGAAGCATATCGCCATGGCGCCAGGGCGGCTTTGCCGGGTGAGTTCACCCAGCGGGCCTTCCTCAATGGCCGCATCGATCTCCTTCAGGCCGAGGCAGTTCTTGGTGTGATCGACGCCGACTCGCAGCAGACGCTGCAGCAAGCGCTCAGCCAACTGGCTGGCGGCATCTCGGGACGACTCGGCGAACTGCGGGAGGAACTGCTGCTGCATCTTGCCGACCTGGAGGCCGGACTCGACTTCGTCGATGAAGACATTGAGTTTGTAAATCGGGAACAACTGGTTGAGCGATTGCGATCAGTTCAATTGGACCTGGAAGCTCTGCAGGCACAGCAGTCGCAGCGGATGACCAGCACCGGTCGGGCCCAGGTGGTCTTGGCCGGGATGCCCAATGCTGGCAAGAGCACGCTCTTCAATGCGCTGTGTCACGAGGCGCATGCTCTGGTTTCCGATGTCGCTGGAACCACGCGTGACTACCTTCAGGCGCCGGTGCGCTGCGGCGAGCTGGAAATCGATCTCATCGATACCGCTGGCTGGGAAGATGAATTGCTGGAGTCGATCACAGTCGCAGCAGACCAGCAACGGGATGCACGTTACGTGCGTGCGGACCTGCTTATTTGGTGCCGGGCATGTGATCTATCCGAGATCCAGGAACGGCATGATCAGTCACGACTGAATTCCTGCCTTGATCGGGGATTCCCAATCTTACTGGTCGAAACCAAAGCGGAACTCGCTTTACGGGAAGCGAGCCAGATCGCGGCAGCCGCTCCGGAAGATCCAGCAAGAGTTGTCCAGGTCTCGGTGCATACTGGTGCGGGGGTCAATGAACTGCAGCAGGTGATTGCAGCGCGATTGCGAGAATTGAAAACGGATCGGAGCGAACTGATTCAATCTTCAGCGGCCCGCTGCCAACACGTACTGCATACGGCGATCGAATCGTCAATTCGAGCTTGCACGCTCGCCGAACAGTCGGCCGGTGACGAACTGATCGCGGTGGAAGTGCGCGGCGTGCTCGACGCACTTGGCGAGATTGTCGGCCAGGTCTATACCGATGATCTGCTCGACCGCATCTTCAGCAGATTTTGCATTGGTAAGTGACCGCGACAACGACAACTCCCTGCCGATTGCTCACTGCCGACCGCTGACGGAGTCGAGTTTCGATGCGATCTCAACAAGCGAGGCCGCAGAGCCCTCCTCGAATCTTGTGGGTGCGATTCGCCCCTCCCGACTCCGGCTGCTTCGCAGGAGGGTGAAGACGCTCGTCGGACGGATGGTCACATACCATCAGACGTACTCATCACGTGTCGTCGTCCGCATCCGGGCTACGCGCGCTGGACAGCTCGGTCTATAGTCTGTGCAACCAACTTCGCTTTACATCCAGCCAAACACTGCACCCATGCCCGCTCCCAAGCTGTTGCTCCTCGCTGGCGACTTTGTCGAAGACTATGAAATCATGGTCCCGTTTCAGGCGCTGCTGATGCTGGGCTACGAAGTCCACGCTGTTTGCCCCGGGAAGAAGTCCGGCGATCAAATCCGCACGGCGGTCCATGATTTTGAAGGAGACCAGACTTACAGCGAAAAGCCCGGTCACAACTTCACCCTCAATGCGACATTCGAGCAGATCGAAGTCACGAGCTACGCGGGACTAGTGATTCCGGGCGGTCGTGCACCGGAGTACTTGCGGCTGAATCCAGAGGTCCTCAATGTCGTTCGCCATTTCCTCGATGCGAACAAGCCAATCGCCGCCGTATGTCATGGCCTGCAGTTGCTCAGTGCCGCGAACGGATTGAAAGGCAAACGCTGCACCGCTTATCCCGCCTGTGGACCAGAGGTCACCAGTGCCGGAGGAGAGTACGTTAGCGTGAATGTCGATCAGGCGGTCGTTGACGGCAATCTGGTCACCGCGCCAGCGTGGCCTGCCCATCCTCGCTGGCTGGCGGAATTCGCCAAGCGGCTCGGAGCGAAGATCGAAGTTTGAACGAAGTTGGCCCATCGTCGCGGGCGGCTGTCTGCAAGTAACTGAACGAGACCACTGCTGACCATGTATGAATTCACCCCCCAACTTCGTTCGTGCCCGATACTGCAGGGGTTGCAAGATTCGGAGTTACAGACGCTGTTAGATGTGGTCCAGTTCGAGGACTTCGACGCGGGCGACGAGATTCTGACCGAGGGGCTGCGGTATCAAAGCCTGTGGGTGCTACTGCAGGGAGAGTGCTCGGTTGTGAAGCGCGGGCCCCAGCAGAACAGTTGTCTGGCGGACTTGGGGCTGGGAAGCGTGTTCGGCGAGATGTCGTTCTACAGCTCCTCACCGCATTCGGCGTCGGTCATCGCCAAGACCTCAGTGCATACGATGCGACTCAACAAAGCGGATTACGACAAGCTGCGTCAGAAATCACCCGAGACCGCCTATACCATCGCCCTGAATGTGATTCAGATTCTCTCCGAGCGAGTCCGCAGAATGGACCAGTGGACCTGCGAACTTGTCGAAAAGGACTGCACCCAGGCGCGGCACAAGGAGTGGCATGACTTCCGCGCCAAACTCTACACCGGTCTCGATCTGTAAGTGGTGATTCGCCGCCATGGGGCCAATGGACCTGCCACCGCGACTGCTTCGCGAAACAATCCTCGCGGGCGGTGAACTGCACGACGAGCTGCCCAGCACCAATTCGCATGCACTCGCGCGGGGATTATCAATCGAACAGGTGCCGTACCTCGTCTGGGCGCGGCGGCAGACTGCGGGTCGAGGTCGTGGCCAAAATCAATGGTGGGCGAAGGACGGAGCATTAACGTTTACTCTGATCCTGGAACCTGCGCGTTTCGAGATCCCCCAGTCGAACTGGCCCGCGCTCTCGCTGTGCGTGGGGACCGCCGTCTGTCTGTATCTGCAGCGCATGCAAATCACCGATGTACGCCTGAAATGGCCCAACGATGTGTACGTCAACTCGCGCAAGATTTGTGGCGTCCTCATTGAATCCATTCCACATCGCCAAGGACAACTGGCGGTGGGCATTGGTCTGAACGTCAACAACTCCATGCAGTCCGCTCCGACAGATCTGCAACAGCGTGCGACCAGTCTGTGCGATCTCTTGGGAGAAGAACTGCCTCTGACGAGCACGCTCGTCGCAGTGCTCAACGAACTGACCGGAGTCCTGCAACTCCTCGGACGCAATCCCGCAGAGCTGCCTCCGTTGTGGCGGCATCTCTGCTGGTTGACCGGTCGCACCGTCACGATCACTGATGCAGGACACAGTCGTACCGGCCAGGTACTCGGCATCGCCGATGATGGTGCCTTGCGCCTCTGGATCGATGGCCGCGAAATACGCTGCGTGAGTGGTACGGTGGAAATCGTGTAAGGTCGAACGTTGAAGGTTGAACGTTGGTGGCCATATGCTAGCAGCCAATCGCCAACAACCAACAGCCAACGACCATCCCATCATGCCCCGTCTCCTCACGCGACTCCTGTTGACCATCACCGCTCTGACAGCATCATTCGCACATGCCGCCCAGCGACCAAACATCCTGCTGATCTGCGTTGACGATCTGCGGCCCGAACTCGGCTGCTTTGGCAAGGACTACATTCACTCGCCACATGTCGACTCCCTCGCGTCGCAAGGCCGCGCGTTCCATCGTCACTACGTGCAAGCGCCCACCTGCGGCGCGTCACGCTATACGCTGCTGACCGGAACCTACGGACCGGCCGATAACGGAGCCATCTTCAAACGGGCGGCGGGGCTCAAGAATAATCCAAAAGCATATCCCCCCAGTCTGCCAGCGTGGCTACGGCAGCAAGGTTACGAAACGGTCTCTGTAGGCAAAGTCTCGCATCATCCCGGTGGCCGTGGCGGGGCCGACTGGGACGATGACGCCCAACCAGAGATGCCCTTCTCGTGGGATCAACACCTGTTGCCCGCTGGACCATGGCAGCATCCTCGCGGCGCAATGCATGGTCTCGCGAACGGAGAGATTCGTGGCAACGCCAAGGCAATGGATGTCTTCCAATCAACTGCTGGACCAGACACCATCTATCCCGACGGATTGATCGTTAACGAATCGCTATCGCAACTCGGTCGGCTGTGCAAGCAAAGCGATGCGCGTCCCTTCTTTCTGGCGGTCGGTCTCATTCGTCCCCACTTGCCCTTCGGTGCCCCAGCCAATTACATGCAACACTACCAGGAGGCACAACTGCCAGAGATTCCGCATCCTGGTAAGCCAACTGGCAAGACCACCTGGCACGGCTCGGGTGAGTTCATGAAGTACAACCGCTGGGGGCGCAATCCAAACACCGACGCCGAGTTCGCCACGCTCGTTCGCAAGCACTACGCCGCTTGCGTAAGCTACGCCGATGCCCAAGTCGGCAAGCTGCTCCAGCAACTCCATGAGTCTGGACAAATGGAGAACACCATCGTGGTCCTCTGGGGAGATCACGGCTGGCATCTGGGCGAACATGCGGTGTGGGGGAAGCACACGCTGTTTGAAGAGTCACTCCGGTCCCCACTCATCATTCGCGTTCCCGGCATGACACAGCCCGGCGCACCGACAGATGCTGTGGTCGAAACGCTCGATCTGTACCCCACGCTCTGTGAACTCGCCGGGCTGAAGACGCCGGACCAACTCGCTGGCGTTTCACTCAAACCAATGCTTGATAACCCAGCCGCAACGGGTCACGCGGCGTTTGCCTACTCAGGCGGAGCGAAGACGATCCGAACGGCCACGCATCGACTCATCGCGCACAAAGGGGGCGAACTGGAGCTGTACGACCATCGCCAGCCCGACGCCGAGACCCACAATCTGGCCCCCAACGAACCGAAGCTGGCTCAGGAACTCCTGGACCAGCTTCAGGCAAGGTTCAACAAGTAGCAGGCACTCTCCGAGTGCCGTCCGCAATTCGCTGAGGGTCGTTGGTTTCGTTGGCGATCGGCCTGCGCCAGTAGCGCGGCATGACCCCAAGCCGCCAACGCCACCAAGCGACCCGACGCTACTCCATATCCGCGCCGAGATTCTCCAGCAGCGATTCCAGGTCCGGCGCGTCATCCGCCACAGTGATCACGTTGTTCGATGCGTCCAGGTAGATCTTGTCCTGCAGGATCTCTTCGACCACGGTTTCCATGGTCGGCTTGCCGTGGCATTCCACGAGCGGGGGCGCACCGCGATTGAGACGGACGAGCCGCTTCTGGATCAGTGTTGTTAGCCGAAAACGACCGCCAACCTTGTTCATGAGCGATTCTTCTTTGAGCTTATCCAGCATGGGAACCAGCGTCCTCTCGGGACAGAATGTCGCAGATCTCTCGCACCGCGCGATCAAGTTCGTCATTGACAACGCGATAACGGTAGGAAACGGCGTACTTTAGCTCATTCTCCGCCGTTCGCAACCGACGCTGAATCACCTCGTCCGACTCCGACCCCCGGTTCCGCAGTCGCCGTTCGTATTCCTCTGCTGAGGGAGTTTCCAGAAAGATTGATACTGCTTGAGGATACAACTCCATCACCCGCAACGCCCCTTCGACATCAATCTCCAGAAACGCCCAACTCCCTGCGGCATGAATGCGGTCGATTTCCGACTTCAGTGTCCCATACCAGTACCCGCTCTTGTGCACCTCGGCACATTCCAGGAACTCCCCAGCCTCCCGCCGTCGCCGGAACTCCTCGTCGGACAGGAAGTAGTAATGATCCCCGGAAACCTCCCCCGGTCGCGGCGGCCGGGTGGTGGCTGAAATCGACAACGCCAACGGCACCGGCGAATTCCGCAACATCTCCCCCACAATCGTCGTCTTCCCCGCCCCACTGGGACCAGAGAGCACAACCACCGGCAGTGAATTCGAACTGGACATGACTCAAGGCAACCAAGAAACCACCAAGATCGGTCGCAATCGTCTTTCCATGAAATTG
>JAGQQB010000098.1 GCA_020426425.1 Planctomycetaceae bacterium
GATAACCACGATGGTCGCGATGAGGACCAGTTCCGCAGAGACGATGAATCCGGCTTCGTCGTGTAAGAGGTGTTTCAACATGGCATGTCTTTCTGTGTTGTCCCCGGCGTGTGATACGACAGTCTTCACCGTGAAGTCGCCCACTCCTGGAGCTTGAGACCGGAGCGGGATGCTGTCGGAAGAGACGAACGCCCTGGGGTGGGGCGACCGTTCTGGAATTCGCCGCGAGCTGCAACTCGGAGGCGAATGACTTGGAGAGCCATGGGCTCGTATGGGCAACATGCCGGTCGTGAGGCGACCGGCATGGAGATCGGCAACGGGATGGCTCCAAGGAGTCATCCCGCTCACACAGGAATCAGGAAGGGTGAGCTGCACTGCAGATCGCCGTGTGAGGAGTCGGCACACACCGCCGACCACTCCGATGTGCAGGGCAGGGGGAGTTGCCAGGCGTCACTCCAGCAGGGGGTCCCCTCACTTCCATTGCATCCGGTAGGATGCATGTCGCCGGATTAACCGTTGACGCAGGATTAAATGGCACATCCCGTACCGTTGGTGTAATCGTTACTGGCGGACCGTGTTGTTGGCCGTGCAAGTGATTTGAAGGTTTTGCCTTAGGGCTTTTTGGTGAGTTCTGGAGCGATTGGGGGTGGCGTTCGGACTGTCAAGAACGATAGGCGCGGTTGTTCAGGTTGTGTCGATTTTCCTGAATGCAATGATGGCAGTGGTTCGGTGGGTCGCATTGATCACCATGATTGAAGCGAAGAGTAGGGCTCAACTTGGGTTAGGACGGTGCCGATACTGGACAGTAGAGAGCCAAACGCGGGATCTAAGTGCGCGCTGGCCTCAACCACGCGGCAAGGAGGGAGCGATGTTTGTGATGCGATACGGGCTGTTGCTGGTACTTCTTGCGGGCTGCCAGTCGGCGACAGAGCCAGTCGCGAAGCCGTCACAACCCGCCGGGCAAGGGGGGCAGAAAGAGGCTACGGCGCCAGTGCGATCGCTGGCGGCACCGGTCTTCTCGTCGTCACCAGCCGCGACGGATTCAGCCGCAACGGTCAGGAGTGCCTCTCCAGCCGCCGCACCAGTGGTCGATCTCAATCCCGAGGCCGTCAGCGCGCTGCAAACGATGACCACAACAGGCGTGAACGCTGCAGACTGGGAGGCAGCGCAGCAGCGACTGCTCGATCTGGGGACCGAAGCGGTACCGGTGCTGGTGCAGGGGCTGGCGTCAGCAGAGTCGATTGAACGGGAAGCGGCAGTGACCACGCTGGTCCTGCTGGGGCCCGATGCCGTGACGTTGGCGCAGGCACCATTGAGCGCTGCGCTGCGCGATCCTTCGCAGTTCGTCCGTGCCAATGCGGCCGCTGCATTGATGCAAATACCCGAAGGGACGGAGCAGGCGGTGCCGATTCTGGTGGACCTGCTTTCCGCGAGCGACAGTGGCCTGCGGCAGATGGCCGCGATGAATTTGCAGATGCAGCCGCAGGCGTTGGTGCCAGAACTCCCTGCTATTTCTGCGGCGCTGCGTCGTGAGACATCGCCCGAGGTTGTCGTGCCGCTGTTGGAACTGGTGCAGGCGATGGGGCCAAGTGCGGCTGCCTCGTTGCCGCTTGTGCAGCAACTCGCAACGTCGGGGGATGAGTCAGTCCGGGATCTCGCTGTTGCGACCGCAGCCGCACTGCAGGGGGAAGTGCGACAGGTGCAGGCAGAGGTGCCTGGAATCGAGTAGAATAACGGTCGGTCATGCTTGTCTGATCTGCGCCGTTGCCCGCGATGGTCTCGCTGAACTCGATGCCACATGGTTGATCATGCCGCCGAATTCGATCACTCCGCAGATGCATTGCCGACGGTCCGCACGCTGATTGCGCGGGGGATTGATCAGCAGTTGCATTATGGGATGCAGGTGTATGTGTCGCGGGAGGGCGAAGTCGTCGCCGATTTTGCACTGGGGAAGAACACATCCGATGCAGAGTTGACGACGGACACGTTGATGCTGTGGCTCTCGTCTGGCAAACCGATCACGGCGGCGGCGGTACTGCAGCTGTGCGAACGTGGGCTGCTCGCACTCGACGATCGGGTGACGCGGTTCATTCCCGATTTTGGCGTGAACGGCAAGCATGAGGTGCGGCTATCGCATCTGTTGACACATACCGCTGGACTGAAGCCGATTGTTTCCGGTTGGCCGCATAAGTCGTGGGACCAGATCCTGCAGCGGATCATTCAATCGACGCTTCAGCGAGACTGGCAACTGGGCACGCAGGCGGCCTACGACCCCGCCCGTTCGTGGTTTGTGTTGGGGGAAGTGATCCACCGCGTGACAGGGCTGAGCGTGGATGCTTACGTTCGCGCCGAGATCCTGGAACCGTTGCAGATGACTGACTGTTGGATGGCGGTGCCGGGACAGCTGTTCGTTGCCTATGGAAACCGCATTGGTCACATGTACGGTCAGAAGGATGGCCGGCTGCATCCAACGGGCGGACACGAGCGTGCGGCCTGCCTGTCGGCCGCGCCGGGGAGCAGCATGCGGGGGCCCGCGAATCAACTCGGTCGATTCTACGAGATGCTGCTGCGCGAAGGGGCTTCGACAGCAGGCAAAGCGATTCTATCGCCCCGCACCGTCGCCGACATGACCCGGCGTCAGCGGCAGGGGATTGAGGATCAGACGTTTCGGCATGTGGTTGACTTTGGCTGGGGGGTGATCATCAACTCGGCGCGGTATGGGGATGAGACGGTCCCTTACGGATTCGGAAGGCATGCAACGGCGTTGACGTTTGGTCATGGAGGAGCGCAGTCGTCGATTGGCTTTGCCGATCCGGTGCATGATCTCGTCGTGGTGATGATCGCCAATGGGTGCCCTGGGGAAGAATTGCACAATGCGAGATTCCGCGCGCTCGCGACGGCGGTGTATGACGATCTGGAGTTGTGATCTTGGGAAGTTCGAAGCAAATCCGAAATTCGAAATTCGAAACAAGTTCGAAATCAGAAGGACCAAAATGGTGACACTGACTTCGATGGTGAACATGCTCGCCAAGGAAGTTTCAAGATATCGGATTTCTGATTTGTTGCGAATTTCGAATTTCGAGTTTCGTATTTGTTCCCGACGGACGGCTCACTCTGTGACCCTCGCGTGAGGTGGTGATGTCGACATCTTCGCCGCTGCTGGTCCTGGCGTTTCCTGGCCTGGATGGGACTGGGGATTTACTGGTCGACTTCGCGCGGCTCGCACCGACCGGGATTCGTCTTCAGGTGCAACCACTTCCGCAGACGGACGACCAGAGTTACGAGACGCTGGTCGAGTTACTCTGCGACGTGGTTGAGGCGGCGGGACCGTGTGTGCTGCTGGGGGAATCGTTTTCAGGTCCACTCGTGACGCTGCTGGCGCGACGCTGCCCGGAACAGGTACAGGGTGTGGTCTACGCGGCAAGTTTTGTGACGTCCCCTGAGTGGCCGATTACGCGGTGGTTGCCATCGGAGTTGATGTTTGGGCTGCCGCTGTCGTACACGCTGGCTCGATGGTTGTTCAGCGGGTACGACGCTTCACGCGAGCATTTGGCGATGCTGGATCGGACGATTCACTCGGTCCCTGCGGCGGTGCTGGCTGCCCGGTTGCGTGCGGCGGTGGATGTCGATGTTCGTGCTGAACTTTCTTCTCTGGAGTGTCCCGTCGGCGCGCTGGTGCCGACAGAAGATCAATTGATTCCGCACCACTGCCTGACGTTGATGCAGGAGGTACGCGACGACCTGCTGGTGCGACGTTTGCCAGGGCCGCATCTGGTGCTGGAGCGGTATCCGCAGGAGTGCTGGTGGGAACTGATCGCGATGTTCACCGACTGGGGATTGATCGCCTTGCCGCATTCCGAGGACGAGACGTAGTAGTGGCACCCAGCTCACGCCGCTAACCAACCCATCGCCAACTGGCTCATCCCAACGAAAACACCCGCAGTCATTGCTGACTGCGGGTGCGGGAGGATCTTGTATTGGCCAGATCAGACTGTCAGATTAGACAATCGTTCCCTTGTTGATGAACGGTGACGAGTGGGTGAACCCGCCACCAGCGTTGATCGTCGCGAAGTTGAACAGCGTTCCGCCAACGTTCTGCCAGTCGAAGGCACCGGACGTAGTGACATTTGCCGTGATGTAGTTGTTGCCACCAGATACAACGGTCAATGAATCGAGTTGCATTGCGTCACTGCCCACCGCTCCCACGAACTGAACGCGGTCGGCACCGGCATTTACGACCAGATTCGAGTTCGGGAACAGCATGGCGTCCAAGTTGGCAAGTGCATCGACCGTTCCAGCAAATACGATCGGTCCAGCATCGGTTGCAACGGACACGTCACTAACAAAAGTGCTGCCGAACAAGTTCACCGAGGTTGCGGAGTGCAGGTCACCGATGAGGAAGATCAGGTTCGCACGAATGATGATACTCGTTGCATCGACCCCAGCGACGCCAACGCCGATTGCGGTGCTGGCTCCGGATGAATCGATATGGAAAGCACCAGCTCCGACGACATCACCAGGGATCTCGACGACGCCAATTCCACCACCCACTCCACGGATGACAATGTTGTTGCCGTTGGCCGTGATACCGCCTGTGATACGGAAGTCGTTACCAGCACCAACGCGGAATGTGCCCGGTCCGTTCAGGATGACATCGCCATTCAGGAAGATCTCGCCACCAGTAGCCTGAGCGCCACCTGCGAACGAGATCGTCGAGCCGACGATGTTCAGGTGACCCATGCCGTTGACGGCTTCCGGTGAAGTAAAGTTGACGGCACCAGCACCGAGGACTGTGAGGTCGTTGACATTGGCACCCAAGCTGCCGTTAAAGAGGACGCCACCAGTTCCAGGGCCGTGATCGACGATGACGTTGGTGTCACTCCAATATCGGGCGCCGATGTCACCATTGATGGTCAGCAGTACATCGTCGCCGAGCGAGGTGAACAGGGTGTCGCCGCCGCCCACAATTGGACGGTTGCCCAGGTTGATGGTGTTGCCGCGGAATTCAACCGAATTGCCCGCGTTGTCAATGTCGTTGAGCGAGTCGATCACATCAGCAACAAAAGTGGTGTCGGTCCCGAGCACCAGGTCGGAGACGATAATGATATGCGCAGTGTCCATATCACCAAAGGTCTGGTGCATGAACCCGGCGGTGGTGATGCCGTTAACTGGCAGAATCATGGTCTGGCCAGGTGTGAGCGGGGCCACGGTGAAGTTGCCAGCCCCGGTGATGACTGTGCCAGGATCGAAGATGAGCTGGTCAGTCTTGAGGGTGACATCGCCGGTCACGGTCACGTCGGGCACGCGGAGGTCATCACCACTGGCGATGAGTCCGGCCAACGGACCGAGGCCACCGATCTCCGACTGCAGGTCAACCGAGCTGCCATGAATCGTCAGCACATGCGGACCATTGATGGTGCCAGCGGAGATAATGCTCTGAGATGGAGCGGCCGGCGCGTCCAGAGTGACATCGGTACCCAAGCTGACTGCGCCTTCCAGGCGGATGTCAAACGGAGCCGCCACCCAGACGTCGGCATTCAGGTTCACCGTTTCACCTCGCAGGATGACGTTGTTCTGCGTGACTGGCATGGCCATCGTGCCAACATCGCCATTAATGTTCAGGGTGTCGGTTCCCTGGCCAGCGGTGTTGCGAACATCGAGACCTTCTGCACCATCCCGCATGCTGGTGACGGTGGTGGTATCGTCCCCGGCGCCTGGGTTAACAACGATCTGCGTCAATGTGCCGCCACCGAGCAAGGCATCTGCGGCAGCCGCATTGAATGTCACAATGTTGGCGGCGGGGTTCGTGTCGAGCGCCGCAAAGCCAGCCACACCAATCGGGTTGATGGCCGTGCCGCTATGATCCGTGAACGTGTATTCCCCACCAGCAAATGCAACCTCGAAGTCATTGACCTCTGCACCGCCGCCCAGAATCACCTGACCATTGGCCAGAAGGTTGAGGTTCGACAACAGGGTCCGATCTTCGAGTCCTTCCGCATAGCGACGGGGACGTCGCCGCAAGGATGCTGGCTTGAGGGACAACTTCTGGAGCAATCGATCGAAGAAACTCATGGCAACATTCCTAGATTTTGGTTGAACACGCTTCTGGCCAAACGCACCCCGCAGCCAGCCACCGCATGAGCCTAGCTTCTGTATGAGCTGTTCACAATGGGCAGCATGGGAAAATTATTGCGGTGACGGGAACTCTTGTGTTTTGGCAACCAGATTCCTTGTCACCTCTCAAACCGTTCCAACGTGATGTTGCGATAGGTCAACGTCTCGCTGCGACCACTGCCAGCGGCTCTGTTTCACAACGGAAACGCTGCGCTAAAGTAGCTTTTCAGCTGCTGTGATCATTTCTTGTAGTTGCTTGACAGCTGTCGTTCGTTCGTCGGCAGTTTTGGCTTCGCCCATGCGTGGCAGGGTGTAGCGGTAGATGTCCAGCACGGTCCGGAGGGCAGGGCGTTGGGACGATGCGACTTCGAGCAATTCAGCCTCTTTCGTCTTGCAGAGGGGGGCAAGTTCTTGCGTCAGCGAGGTCCAGGCTCCGTCGTCTTCGGGGTTGAGCTGCGCGATTCTTTCCTGCAGCACCTTGACCTCATCGATGTAGGGCTGGTCGCTCGAACCGAGCAGGCCGAAGTAGAAGATGAGCGGAATGACGATTGCCGCCGCTGCGATGCCGCCGAGGATTTTGGGATCGACGTTGAGTGAAGACATGAGACCGGACAGGTCGAGTGAGACCTTGGGCCCGGACGACGATGTCGATTTCGCTGGCCGCGGCGGGGCCGGTGGAGGACCGGGGCGACTGGTGGACGCTGGTGGCGCAAAGCTTGGCGGCGGGACGGAAGGCGTGGGGCGCGGTGGCGAGGCAGCCGAGGCTGGCGGAGTCGTCGTCGGTGCGGCGGGAGGCGACGCTGCTGTTTGTGGTGGTGCGGCAGGCCGCTCCGGTGGATTGGATGCCTGGGTCGATTGAGGGAGGAGTTTGACAAGTTCCGGGGCGTTGGCGATCAGGCTCCAGTCCTGCGAATTCTCGGCGCGAATTTCATCATGTCCACTGAGTTTTCCGGCCCGGACTTCCGCTTGCAGTTGCTTCCAACTGACCGGTCCAAACTCCTGCCCGAGCACCTTGCTGAACCATTTGAGCTGATCGGGACGCTTCGGCGCCGCGGCAAACATCGCAGCGCGCTGTGGCGAGAGGACTCCTGCGGAACGGTCTGTCTCGGTGAGTGTGGGACGTACCTTGTCCGTGAACAGACCGACGACCGTGTCCGCCCGCACCCACGCCTGTTCCGACTCCTGTCGCAACTGGTCGGACGGACCGATCTCATCTGCGGCGACCATTTCGGAGAGTGCGTCGAAATCGAACGGGCCGAGTTCCTGATTGAGGACCTTGCAATACCAACGAGCGACGCGTCTCTCTCGGGGATGTTCAGCAGGCGTTTCTTCGGTGAGCATGCCTGCAAGTTGGTCGGTTAATTCGCTGGTCTCATCGACCAGCATCAGGTCGAGGTCATGTTCCGATGCGGTCGAGCCATCATCGAGCATTAAGTCCAGATCGGCCTCGGTCGCCATTTCGTCAGCGACCGGATTCGCTGTCGCTGCAGAGGGGGACTCTGAGCCGAGCAATGCATCGAGGTCAGCGGACCCGGCGCGTGGTTCGTCCTCGCTGAGTTCGGGGATTTCTCTGATCGGCAGCCATGCACCATGCCCTGACCTCACCGGATCGGTCTCTGTCAGCACTCCATCGGCGATCAGTTCACGCACCGCCTCGAGTGGAACTGGTCCAACCTCTTTACCCTGCAACGAATAATACCACATACGTCGTCAGCCGAATCACTGGTTTACCTCCCGCATTCGCCGCACAAATGACGATGCAAAACTCATACGCGTTATTGTGGCGCGGGCGGTGGCGCAATGCGAGAGTTGGGGAAAAAATCGTTGAGCATGCAGCGTTCGAAGTTCGCTCAGCCGCCAACCGCCTGCAGACGCTCAGTGGGCGGGATCGATTGTTGGGGGATCGTCGAGAAACTCGAGGCCAGCATCAGCAGCAGGGAGATCGTCGAGGAACTCGAGGTCGTCTGCTTGTGAGGGGGCCGGAGCCGTCTGTGGCTTAGGCTGTGGTGCTGGTGTGGTTGGCGCCAGGAGTCCTAGATCTTCCGGTCGTTTCTTGCCGAGTCGATCGAGCAACTGGTCAAAGCGTCGTTCGGGTTCTGCGATCACTGGACGTGGTGGCGATGGAGCGACGCCACACTTCTCGGAAATGAAGCTCTCCAGAGCATTCAACTCGACCTGCCTGAGACGCGGCAGCTTAATGCCGATCACATGGCGGCTGGGTCGGTACCACAGGTACAGCAGCGCCGCTTTTTCCAGCGAGATCGACGCGCGGCGCAAGTCGGACCAAATGATCCAGGTTGGTGTGCGACGGTCGGGGTAGTCCTGCAGGTATAGACCATCGTCGTGTACCAGCAACATGGGGGACCGGGTGACGAATGGCTCCCATGAAATCCACAGGCAGATCGGTATGCTCGCCCACACAATGGCGAGATCAAGCCCAATGAACAGCTCGACCATGGCGTTGGCGGAGCCGATGATGCTGGACCGTTCGGTGGAGAGCAGCACCGACTCCAGCAGCAGCCATCCGATCACTGCGCCAGCGGCAACAGCTGAGATCAGCGAGGTTCTGAGGGAAGGGCGGGGAGTCCAATGTTCGGGCCAGATGCCTGAGATCTCAAAGTGCGGTTCGTCGGTCTTAAGCACCGCTTGTCGCCGGGGCATCATGATGCCCATGACGAGGACCGACACTGCATAGAACAGCAGGCGAAACGCCGAGATCCACGTGTGCGATGGGGGACCGACCAACCCCAACAGGACAGTGGACAGCAGGAAGTAGGCAACCATCACACCGATCAGCCGAGCGAGGCGGCGGCGAATCAGATCCTGTGTCGAGAGCAGGTTCAGTGTGGGCGGCTGGTCGGACGACATGGACTCACGGACTCTGTTGAAATCGGGCCGAGATCACAGAACGGATAAACGCATCATGCCAGCCGGCCGATGAAGGTTCAATGCCGCGACCGACGACGATACAACTCGCGGAAACTCGCTGTGGGTGGTTGCGGGAGATCGCGCTGCTTTCCCCAGGGATTCAGCGGCGAATAGACGAGGAACCGGGGCGTCCAGCGCAGGGCGGTGCGCCCCAGCCATCCGGCCCAACGATACAGAAGTGGACTTCCCAGCACTTTGCCGCCCAGCCACATCCCCCACCGTTTGGTCGGGGCCAAGAGACCCTTGAGGGCGAGCTTACTTCGCCAGGTGTAGAGTTGCTCGTGCAGATTGATTTTGACAGGGCAGACGTCGGTACAGGAGGCGCACAATGAACAGGCATGCGGCAGGCTCGCGTTCTTCGAGGCATTGTGTGAGGGGGCGAGAATGGACCCAATCGGCCCAGGGACGGTGTTGTTGTAACTGTGACCGCCGCTGCGTCGATAAACGGGGCAAGTATTCATACATGCACCGCAGCGAATGCAGTTGAGCGAACGGCGAAACTCATCACTGGCAATCAAGTCCGACCGGCCATTGTCCACCAGCACGATGTGCATTTCGCAGCCTGGTTCGCGAGGTCCATGGAAGTGTGTGCTGTAGGTGGTGATCGGTTGCCCGGTCGCCGAGCGGGCGAGAAGTCGCAGAAAGACGCCGAGGTCCTTCGCACGCGGAATCAGTTTCTCGATCCCCATGCAGGCGATGTGCAGTCTCGGAAGCGACGTCCCCAGGTCGGCATTTCCTTCGTTAGTACAAACGACGACGCCGCCGGTTTCCGCAATGGCGAAGTTCACTCCGGTCAATCCGGCATCGGCCTTGAGAAAACGTTGTCGCAATTCTTGTCGCGCGGCTTCTGTCAGATACTGCGGATCGGTCGCCCCTTTCTCAGTACCAATGTGTTCATGGAACAGCTCGCCAATCTCTTCCCGCTTGGTGTGGATGGCGGGCATTACGATATGACTGGGCGGCTCTTTTCGAAGCTGCACGATCCACTCCCCCAGATCGGTGTCGACGACTTCGATTCCGTGCCGTTCCAGGAACGGATTGAGATGGCATTCCTCGGTCAGCATCGATTTGCTCTTGACCAGATGCTTGACGCCATGCTGTTGCAGCAGGCCGAGCACGATCTGATTGTGTTCGGCGGCATCAGCAGCCCAATGGACGGTGATGCCATTCGCCTGCGCATTGGCCTCGAACTGTTC
>JAGQQB010000099.1 GCA_020426425.1 Planctomycetaceae bacterium
GTCGTTTGCACGCGGCGGCGACCTGGTCGAGTGCGTCGAGGCATTTCGGATGCAGGAAGTCCCCGGTCACGCCGAGCGCCTGGCTGAGGTCCGATGGGCCGACGAACAACAGGTCCACGCCATCAATCGCGGCGATCGCGTCGCATTCATCGAGCGCGGACAGCGTTTCGATTTGAATCGCGACGAACGATTCGCGGTTCGATTGTTCACAGAATGCGGCGGGTGGGAGATTGCCGAACTTCCCATCGTAGCCACCGCCGTTTAGACCGCGCCGACCGCGCGGGGCGAACTTGGCCCACTGCACGAACTCTTCCGCATGTGCCGCCGAGTTGATCTGCGCCGCCATCACCCCGCCAGCGCCTGCTTCGAGACAGCGGGTCACCAAGGCGTAGTCCGTGGGTGCGATGCGAATGAAGCTGTCGAGTCCCACCGCGCGTCCCGCCCGCGTCGCTGTTTCCATCTCCGCGTTGCTGAAACCGGTATGTTCATGGTCGATCCAGAACCCATGGAATCCGCCGTGCAGGGCGTACATGTCGATCATGTTCGGATGGAACAGCCGACTGACGGCAAACACCACCACGTGTTCGCCAGCGGCAAGTCGATTCTTGAGGGAAGTCATGAGTGGAACTCGAGGTTGGTTGAAGGGCGCTGCTTCGAAGTGTCGTGGTTGGTGCGATCACCCCCTGCTCTGGACTCTAGACCCTCGGCTCTCGTCCCTCAACCATCGACCCATCACGCCGCGTCCACCACGCGGAGCCCCGACGCCGCCACCGGATCGGGATGCACGTACAGATCCTGACTAGGATAGGGGATCGTGAACCCTTCGGCATCAAACCCGAGTTTGATCTTCTCTAGCAAATCCCGGCGAACCGTTTGGAAGTCCTCGGTCTTCACCCAGGGGCGGACCACGAAGTTCACGCTGCTGTTGCCCAGTTCGTCGACCGCCACCAGCGGTTCTGGGTCTTTGAGGATGCGGGAATCCTCCTGAATCACGCGCAGCAGATACCGCTTAACCGCACGCAGGTCGTCGGCATAGCCGCAGCCGATCACCAGATCGATGCGGCGGGTGGGGAGGGCGTTGTAGTTGCAAATGACCCCCGAGGTGATCTGTCCGTTGGGGATAATGATTTGCGTGTTGTCGCCCGTCCGCATGATCGTTGTGAACAGGTGGATCTCCTCGACCGTACCCGAGACGCCACCCACATCAACACGCTGTCCAACGCGGAATGGCTTGAAGATCACCAGCATGATGCCCGAGGCGAAGTTGGACAGGGACCCCTGCAGGGCCAGACCGATCGCGAAACCGGCGGTGGCAATGATGGCGGTGACGGAGGTCATTTCCACCCCCATCAGCTGGAGCGAGCCGATGACGACCATGGCCATCATCACGGCATGCAGCACGTTGCAGGCGAAGCGAACGAGCATCGCCTCGACTTTGGCGCGTTCCATCGCCGTGCGGACGATGCGAATCACCACGCGGGCAATGGTGCGGCCAATCATGTATAGGATCAGTGCGGCGACCGCCCGCAATCCGAAGTCGGCGGCGCGAGTCATTAGGAATTCCTGGGCATCACGGCCCCAGGTGTTCACCGTTTCCAGCACCCCAGGGGCATGCGTTTCCGCCGCAAGAACTGACCATTCGTTCATTAACTATCCTCCATGAACCCAAATACACCAGTGCTTTCACTGCACTTGGCAACGAACTGTGTGAAAAATGTGCCGTGTTGACTCGCTTCGGGGGCAAACGCACGTTATTCTGCGGAATTCCCTCGCCGGAGTCAGTTGCGATCACGGGACGCGCGCTGGTTCCACCCATTGGGCAGGCGAATCCTGCGGAAATCCCAAGGAGTTGGGAGCTTACAGCCGCAGCGGGATTCAGGACAAGAGACTTTTGACGGCCCCGTTACCCGTCTCCAACACGTTTGACTGACAATGTTTGCGATCATTGAAGACAGTGGTACCCAGTTCCGAGTCGAGCCAGGCCAAACCTTGGCCGTCGATCTGCGGTCCGATGTTGAAGCGGGACAGACGCTGACCTTCGATCGGGTGCTACTCGCTAATGGCGGTGGCGCCAGCGTGATTGGATCGCCAGTCATCGAAGGGGCCACCGTGACCGGCGAAATCATCGATGCTCTCGCCAAAGGTCCGAAGCTGGAAGTTCAGTATTTTCGCCGTCGGAAGCACTCCCGTCGTCACACAGGTCACCGCCAGAAGTATACGCTGGTGGAGATTAAGGCGATCAATGTGGCTGGCCTGGAAGTGGTCGAGCAGCCGAAGGAATCGGAAGCAGCCGCCAACTAGACGGCGTCTCCTGGTGGCGACGTTTCGCGTTCCCAAGTCCAAGGGGGCCATGCGCGCTTTATGGATTGCCGGGGGCAGTGGTTCACGTGCATTGAAATTGCGGCCAGGTCATGTTGTGCCGCAATTCATGAAACGCCGAGATCGCGGAGGGTGTGGAGATTCTGGGAGGACTTTCTCCAACGACCCGTTGCGGCAGTCCCACTCTAAATATCTCACGCGAAGTCGCCAGGCCGCGAAGTACTTCGATGTTGTCAACCAGTGACTCCTTCGCGTCTTCGCGTGCGACTCCTCCCCGCCAATGGCGACCGGTCGGGGAACCAGACCACGAAGAGTGGCCTGAATTTCGCTCACTTTCGAGATCCACTCGCTGTTGTGCTGCGATCTGGGCGGTGATGTTGCACTGTGGCGGACATCGCCAGATACTCCCTGAGATCCACTACACAATGGAAGGGAGTCGCAACGCATGTGGTCCAGACAATACAGGAGGCACTGGCTGCCGGGGATCATGGCCGGTCTGCTCATCGTCTCCAGTGCACAGGGGGCCGATCGATTTGATGCCGCCCGGGCGTTCGGATACCTCGAACGGATCTGCGAAATCGGACCGCGAATTTCCGGCACTGCAGGGATGACCGCGCAGCAGGAACTGATTGAGCGACACTTCGCACAGTTCCCATGCAAGATCTTCCATCAGGACTTCGATGTCCCGCATCCACAGAGCGGTGAACCGGTCCGCATGAAGAACATGATCATCTCATGGCATCCCGCTGCACGCGAGCGGGTGCTGCTGGCGTGTCATTACGACACGCGTCCCCATCCCGATCGCGAACTGCTACCGATCAACCGCGACAAACCGTTTATTGGGGCCAACGACGGCGCGAGTGGCGTCGCGTTCTTCATGGAACTGGCCCATCACATGGAAGGTCTTAAGCCGCACTACGGAGTCGATTTCGTCTTCTTCGATGGCGAAGAACTCGTTTACGAGAAAGGGGACAAGTACTTTTACGGCTCGGAGTACTTCGCGACCGCCTATCGAGACCGACCGCCGGAGTATCGGTACGTCGCGGGTATTCTCGTCGACATGATCGCCGACAAAAAACTGACGCTGTACCAGGAACGGATCAGCCTGCGGTATGCCTCTGCCGTGACACGCAGTGTGTGGGACACCGCCCGACGTCTGCGGGAGAATTCCTTCATCGCCCGCCCCAAACACGAACTCAATGACGACCACGTTCCGCTGAACGAGATCGCCAAGATCCCCACCTGTGACCTCATCGATTTCGATTTCCCCTATTGGCACACCCGGAACGATCTCCCAGCGGCCTGTTCAGGCGACTCGCTGAAGTCTGTCGGCCGAGTCATCATGGCCTGGCTGGAGAGTTACGACGGGAAGTGACGCGTCCGGCAAGCAATGTGCGTCACACTCCAGTCCACACAACGCGGCGTATTTGCGGCGGAAGTGCCCGTCCGATGGCACCAATTGCTGTACCAGTAGGCGAGTTCGCCATCCCTGGGCGGTCGTGACGTTACCCGGATGCCTCGCCGTTTTCTTCAAGCGCCCCCCTATCGAACCGGTTCTCGATTTCTTACGATGATTTCGGGAAGAATCCCCAGAGGAGTGCGTTGTCCCTGGTGACTCAGCGGCACAGGTCGCGGGTTCCTGACCTCTCAACCAAGGAGAATTTCAATGCGGCACATGTCAACAGTTCTGTGTGGGGCAGCGATCGTCTGCCTGACGACTTCAGTGAGTTTCGCGGCGGACGTGAAACAGTCCTACTCTCAATGGAAGTACGATGCCCCGACCAAGCGGTACACCTGTCACTACGAGTACACGCCTCCCCAGCAACCGCCCAAGAAGCAGGTGATCGTGTACTACCCAGAAAAGCCAGACTACATCTACTACTACAACGCCGAGAAGCAGTCGTACTGGGGCCGCTGTGCTTCTCCGTACCACAAAGGGTACAACCAGAGCCAGATGCAGTGGTCCTACTACAAGGACAACAAATGGTCCGACCTGTCGAACTCCTGTCCAAAGGTGCCGCAAGTTCCAGATGGCCCGGAAATCGCGCCGCCACCAGTTCCGCCTGCTCCTCCGGGAATCTGAGGCTCTGAGCAACGCTGCTGCCCATCTCGAAACAACATCAGGGTGTCTGACGCGATGTGTCAGACACCCTGATTGCGTGTTGTGGTATAAGTTCGGGCGATACGGTTCAGAAGGCCTTGGCAACACAAGTGATGGTTGCGGGGGATCTGAAAAGTGGGGCCAAAGATGCGTCGCGCATCCCGCGTCTCCCTTCGCTTGCCCAATCTACTCAGCCGCTCCGTTGGCATCAGTTGCTGGTGCCGCGGGTTCGCTGGGCGTCTCTGAACCTTCGGCAGAGGGAGTGGTCCCTGAATCGGGATTGTCGTCAGCAGGTTTCTCAGATTCGTCAGCTGGTTTTTCTTCCTCGGTAGTCGCAGCGGGTTGCTCTGCAGGCTTCCCGTCGCCGGGCCGTTCTTCCGCAGGCGTCTCGGGCTTCGTTGCGGGTTCCTCAGTCGCCGCCGGTTTGATGACTGGCGGGGGCGATCCAGCCTCAGGTGTTGCAGCTGCATCTGAGGTCTCACTGGCAGGTGGCTCGACCGGTTCCACGAGTGACTCGCGACTGAGTCGCAGACGTTCGAAGACGTCGTTTGAAATGACGTAGTACCAATCAGCGAAACGGCGGTTCAGTTCCTCCACTCGCTGTTGGCCCGCTTTGACATCTTCGTCGTACATCCGCAATTTTTCCTGGTAGACCTCCATCGCGAGTTCGTACTCCTTGAGTGCGTCCTCGTACTGTTCTTGAGCCGACGGGGTCTTCTCGGTCTCCTGCGTTGCTTCATCGGCGGCTGGCTTCTCTGCGGCAGGTGCCGCCTCGTCGGATGCCTTGTCCTCGGTGACTGGTTTCTCAGCCGCATCGGCTTCTGCAGTCGCATCGTCAGCCGGTGCATCATCGCAGGCGGGTTCATCACTGGATTCGGCGTCCGACTCTGTGGGCTTATCCGCCTCCGGCTGGTCAGTTTCTTTTGCAGAATCGTCCCCGCCGTTCGCAGGTGGCTGTTCCACTGTTTCGGGCGTTGGCTTGTTGTCGCCAGTTTCTGCTGCGGCAGGCGGCTTGGTTTCCTCTGCCGGTGTGGCCGCTGGCGGCTCCGGCTTCACTGGAGGCTCCGGCTTCGGCCCGAGCAAAGCAGGGTCAAACATTGCCCGAATCATCACGTACCGACTCTTTTCCAAGTCGTCCTGTTTTTCGTCCGTGGTTGATTCGGGCGATGTCCCTTCGGACGGCTTCGCGGCAGCAGAGTCCGCGGCCTTGGCTTCGCCCTCAGAATCGGCGGCTGCGGTCTCCTCAGCGGCTGGCGGTTTCCCGCTACCGACTTCAATTTCCACATCGCTGCCAGCGAATTCTTCACCGAACATCAGGTCGTAGACCACACCCTTTCGGGTGCCGACGTTGAGGTTTCCTTCGTTGGCGTAGAATCGGTCACGGAAGAAGACGAAACCCTTGTCCTGCATATCGAGCAGTGAACCGCGGGTCACTCCGGCGGCCTCGCCACTAAAGAATTGCTTCAGATCGGCAGGCTTGGTTCGCACACCAACGATCTTCAGCGATGTCAGGGCAGACAGCATCGAGGTCACTTCGCTGGTTTTCAGTTTCTCGGCGGCCGCCACCAGGTCAGTCAGTTGCCACTGATTGTCGTCCCCTTTGTTCAGATCGACCGAGCCCTCCTCAACGAGTCGGCCTGCCTGCTCGTCGAGGTGATAGTTTTCGATGAACAACTTGGTGATATCGCCCTGCGCGACTTCCAGCAGATCCTCCTCAATCCAGTCGGCGAACTTGGTCGAGATCTCTACGTTTCCCAGATCCGCTGTGTAGACAGGATCGCGTCCCGGTTGACGTACGTAGTACATCCCGGTTGCCCCTTCGAGCGGCTTGCCGACGATCAGATCGACGAGCGTCTGGTCCCCTTTGAAAAGCGTGATGCGATCACCCCGGCCTTCGGTTCCAGCCACGGTGTCATCCATAGGATCGAGCACGCCGAGCCGCTTGTGAGAGTCTTTGGTCCGCTCGACGAGCGCCTTGCGATCCACGCCAATCATCGAGGCTGCGGTCTTTGCGAGGCGATCTTCACCGTCAGCGGGGTAGTTGTGATGCGATGGGATTTTCCATTGTCCGTCACGGAATTCAACTTTGAAGACATCGGTCTTGCCTGCGGCTTCGTTGTACGAAGCCACCTGCAGTCCGGTTGCCTGATTCGGATCATCGAATTCTGGGAAGAATGCGGTCCCGACATCGGAGAAATCCGCGAGGTCGAGCGGCTTGTTCATGGAACTTGTGGCCCAGGCGATGCCCAGCGAGACCACGGCCAGTCCAGCAAACAGTCCAGTGCGAACGGTTTCATTCATGTGAGTTCACCTTGTCCAGAGACTCAGAATCGCCCGAGTCCAACTACAGACAGTCTCTCAAGTCTTTGGTAATCAGTACGTCAGTTCTTGCCGGAGACCGCAGCAATCAACGCAAACGATCTGAAGCGATCCCCTGGCGTTCGTTCATCAGTTTCAGGAACAATACGATCATCCCCAGGATGATGGCTGGCAACGGCGAAAGCCCCACGGCAATCTTCCAGGCATTGTTTTCAATCGCCCGCACTTCCTGTTGGGTTTCCATACGCACGTTGCGAATCTGTTCGTTCTTCTCGCGGGTGATTTCCTTTTCCTGTTGCGCGAGTTTACGGTTCTCGGCCTCGGTTGCGGTGGTGATCCGCACCTGCATGGTGCCAGCGTCGACATTGCCTTGTTCGAGTTCCTTGGTCAGTTCGGCGATCTTCGCTTCGAGCCGGGCTTTGGCCTCGTCAAGGGTTTTTTCGGCGGCCTCTTCCGCCTTACGAACTTCTTCGCTACGGCGGCGGTCGAACTGACTCGTCTGTCGCTCAATTCGGGTTAGCGAGCGATGTTCTGCACGTCGCTTGCGCAGGTCGATGTACCGCTCATCGCCAGCGAGATAGTCAACACAGTTGAGTACGAACAACACGTTGTCGATCTTCAGATCCATGAACTGCTCACGCCACAAGCGGAACATGATGTCGTGAACCATGTCCATGTCAGCGACGAAGATCGCCTTAACGCCCTTGGCACCTGACGACGCTTCGCCTTCGGTCGAACCGCCGCCGTCTTTTCCTTCGATCAGGGCTGCAATCACATGGCGCTTATCGTCCAGCTTGTAACGAGGGTTCGGACGATACTGACGCCCGAAGAACGGCATCTCCTGGGTGATCTCTTCCCACAAACTCACGCCGGTACTCCGTTGTCGCGTGGTGAGCAGCGGCGTGAAGTCGACATCTCCCAGCGACTTAATCTCGCCAGGATAGAACGTCACCAGTTCCTGCAGCCCAGAGGTGATCACGTTCTCTTGGTCTAGGCACGACTCACGCTCCGTGGACGATGGGTCTTCCTGTGTGAGGAATACGAATTCCGATGGCCACAGATCGCGGAAGCGAGGATGCGGATTCGACTGATCAAACAAGCTCTGCTCTACGTTCCAGCGGATTCCGAGCAGTTCTGTCAGTGAGGTCGCCCGACCGCCGTCGGCCTTTGGTTCGCCTGGTTGTTGCATCCCCATCATGCCGCCCCCCTGGCTTGGCTTCGGGCTGAGCGGCGCCATGCCAGGACCGGTGAAGTAGGGCGCCGGGTCGTCAAAGATCAGCACCGGCTTGCCGCTGCCGACGTAGTCGAGCAGATGCTCCATCTGTGGTGGGGTGAGCGAGGAGGGGAGAATTGCGATCAACACGTCCAGGTTGTCTGGGTAGGCGCTATCGAGGCCGACCTGTTCAACGTCGTATTGCTTGCGGAGTTCCTGCACCAGTTGCCATTCGGGACGGCTCTGGAACGACTGCATGTCGAAGCCGCCGATCGGCTGGACATCCGTATTGAGAATGCCAACCTTGCGCCGCTGCGACTGCGTGACCGTTCCCAGTGACCGGGTTAGTTCGTATTCAATGGGCGTACCGGGCGAAAAACTTGGTACGGTAACAGTGTCGAAGCCGCTGGAGATCACCAGACCACTATAGACATCGGTGACGGAGACGCGACCATCTTCCTCTGTCTGCACCTGCTGCGGCTCGATGCCCAGGCCATCGGCTTCTTCAGCGGCGGGGCTGTAGGGCTCGACATCCACAATCCGCACCTGGACGTTCTTACCCCCGATGCGGTCAAACGCATTGAGGCGATCAACCAGTTCCTTCCGGATGCGAACATATTCGGCTGGAACTTCCCGCGACACGAACGCCTGAATGGTGACCGGCTTTTCGTCAGGGACCGTCTTCAGGAGTTCCGTAGTGGTCGAAGACAGCGTATGCAATCCTTCAGCGGTGCTGTCGAAGCTGAAGCCAGTCGAACTCACGACGTACGCGCCGCACAGAATGGCGATTCCCAGGCAAACGGTCCGCAGTGCGAACTGTCCGGTCATCGACGCGGCATTCTTGCCGCCCGCCCAGTGACGTCGGGCGATCATCACCGCGTTGAGGTACAAGAAGAACAGTGTCAGACCAACAAAGTAGAAAATCCCACCAAGTGAAATCTCGCCGCGTGTGAACTCACCCAGTCGCCCACCAACGCTGAACAGATCCCCCTGGCGGGCGAGGCCACTCAAACTCGAATCCAGACCGGGGATGAGATTCACGAGAAAGCCCGGCAACAGGCCGCGAAACAGCCCCGGGACTTGTTCAATGAAGACTGGGATCGCACAGATGACAGAACCAAGCACGAAGGCGACCGTCGCACTATTGGTCAGCACTGAGGCGAACATCCCGGCCGCCAGCAGCGCGGCGCCAGCGAACCAATAACCAAAGTAGGTCGACAAGAGCAGCCAGGGATCGGGCGAGCCCAGCCACTGCAGTACGACTGCATGGCTCAGCGAGAAACCTAAGGCCACCGTGTAAACCGCCAGCACTGCCAGATACTTGCCAATGAGGATCTCAACGTCGGTGGCGGGCAGGGTGAACAACAACTCATCGGTGCCGACCTTGCGCTCATCGGCCCATGTCGTCATGGTGATTGCCGGAACAATGAACAACAGCAGCAGCGGGAAGTGCGTGCTGAGTTGGTCCAACGTGCACAGGTTGTCGGTAAAGAACTGCTCGTTGAACGCGAGAAACGCACCGGCCACCACGAACACGATGATAAACAGATAGCCCAGCACTCCGGAGAAGTAGCTGGCCACGTTACGGTTGAAGACTGCGGAAATCACGTGAAAACGCATAGGATTGTCGATGCTGTTGTCAGTGTTTGGTGTTCGGGTAGTCGCTGTCGGCGATCAGCTTTCAGCACTTCAGATCAAGGCGTGCGATGGTTCGCCATGTCGACTTCGCTGATCGCGGAGCCAGCGAAACGCAGCGGGCGCCGTCACCCAGTCAGCTTGCGGAAGTTGGCTTCGAGATCGCCCGCGTCGCCACGCATGTCGCCGACGGAACCATCAAGGATGATGCGACCTCGGTTGATGAGCACGACGCGACTGCAAACCGCCTCGACCTCCGAAAGAATGTGCGTCGACAGCAGAATCGTCTTTGTTTTGCCGAGCTCTGCGATCAGTTCACGCACCTGAAAAGTCTGATTCGGATCGAGACCGCTGGTCGGCTCATCAAGGATCAGCACCTGGGGATCATGCAGCAGCGCTTGCGCCATGCCAACTCGTTGTCGGTAACCACGTGAGAGCTTGCTGATCGACTTGCCCCAGACGTCCTGGAGGGAACAACGATTGGCAACGTATTCGAGGCGCTGCGCCAGTTGCCCGGCAGTCATGCCGCGTGCTTTGCCGGCGTAGTTCAACAGCGACTTGGGGGTCATCTCGTTGTAGAGGGGGCCATTCTCCGGGAGATA
>JAGQQB010000009.1 GCA_020426425.1 Planctomycetaceae bacterium
GGCTCGGCAAGACCGATTACAACTTCGAGTGGGACCAGTCGATCTACGATGGTAACGATTGGGCCGGACGCCAGCCGGGGCAACCGTTCTTCATGCAGGTGCAACTCGCTGGTGGCAAGTTGCGGGGCGGGCGAACCGACCAGGCAGAAGCGCTGGCGGCTAAGGCGGCGCAGCAATTTGGGCAGGCGACCGATCCGGATTCGGTTACGTTGCCATCGTACTATCCGCGAGATCCAGTATTGCTGACTGACTGGGCGGCGTATCTCGATTCGGTGCGATTCACCGATGAGCATGTCGGACAGGTGCTGACGCGACTGGAAGACGAGGGCATTCTTGACCAGACGCTGATTATCTTCATCACCGATCACGGGATCAGTCATGCGCGTGGTAAGCAGTTTCTGTACGACGAGGGCACGCACATTCCGTTCGTCGTGCGTGGCCCCGGGATCGTTGCGGGAGTCGTGCGGGACGACCTCATCGAGCACATCGACATGGCGGCAATCTCGTTGGCAGCGGCGGGGATCCCAATACCCAAGTCGATGCAAGCCCGCGATGTCTTTGCTCAGGACTACACTCCTCGCGATGCCGTCTTCGCGGCCCGGGACCGATGTGATGAGACCGTCGAACGAATTCGCAGCGTGCGGACAGATCGATACCTCTACATTCGCAACTTCTATCCCGCGCGTCCGCATCTACAGCCCAACGCCTACAAGGATGCAAAGAGCATTCTCATCGCTTTGCGGTCATTGCATGAGTCCGGCAAGCTCGACGAGTTGACGGAACAGCTTCTGTTCCAACCGACCCGGCCTGCGGAGGAACTCTATGAGTGGCAAAACGACCGCTGGCAGGTGACGAATCTCGCCGCCGATCCAGCACATCGAGGAGGGCTCGAATCGCTACGTGCCCGACTTGATCGCTGGATTGTCGAGACGAACGACCATGGCCCGGAATCCGATGCCATGTATGACAGCGACATGGCGGAGTATACCAAGAAGGGGAAGCCGGAAATCCTGCAGAACATTGCACTGATGAAGCAGTGGGCCGCAGAGGGGAAATAGTGACGCCGTCGCGTGTTCAACGCGACAGCGAATTCACCGACTTCAGCCAAACATCGCCGCGACCGGTTTCCCACCATCGGTAATCGGCACAGGTCGCGACCCATCGAAGAGTTCGTGCGCAGGAGTGATCCCAAGCGCCGCGTGAATGGTCGCATGGAAGTCCGGCACCGAGACCGGGTTCTCAATGATCGTCTTACTCAGTTCATCAGTGACGCCATACGCCCCGTGATGCCGCAAGCCGCCCCCTGCGAGCAGCAGACTGAAGCACGTCCCCTGATGCCCGCGACCGCCCCGACCATCATACGCGGCTGGTCGACCAAACTCTGTCCCCAGCGCGATCAGTGTCTTGTCGAGCATCCCTTGCGTTTCCAGGTCGCTGATCAGCGCTGAGAGCGCGATGTCGAGTTCCTGAATCAGCAGATGCTGGTTCCGCTGACCTTCGTTATGAGTGTCCCAGCCGGTGCCGTTGATGAAGTTCAGATTGTGGGACACCTCGATGAATCGCACACCGGCCTGCACCAGACGTCGCGCCAGCAGGCACCGCTGGCCGAATTCGCCGCCGTAGGCATTGCGTAGTTCCGCAGGCTCATCCTGCAGGCGGAAGTGACGCATGAACTCCGGGCCGGTTAGCCGCATCGCTTCCGCCTGCGCATCTCGGTACTGCTGCAGCACCGAACCTTCGGGCACACGTGCTGTCAACGGCTGCAACAACTCGCGACGACGCTGCACTCGATCTGGCGTCACATCGGCAGGATGCGTGAAGCCTGCCGGGCCGGTTTCGGTATCGACCAGATAGACGTACCCTCCTTCAGCCCCCAGGAACCCAGGCCCGCGGCTCACGTTAGGATAGCCGATCACCATGTACGCCGGAACTTCTGGATTCGCCGCGCCGCGCACATGCCCAATGATTGATCCAATCGACGGATACGTAATGCTGCCGCTGATCAGACGACCTGTGTGGACAAAGTTCGTTCCGAATGCGTGCTCGTCGATCAGATGATGATTCACGGTTCGCATCGCGGTCAGTCGATCCGCCAGTTTCGCGGTTCGATGCAAATACTCGCAAAACTGAACGCCCGGGACGATCGTCTCGATCGCGTCATACTCTGATCCCGCGACCTTGGGCGACGCTTTCGAGTTGCCGCGCTGCTTGGGATCAAACGTATCGATCTGCGCCATGCCGCCGCCCAGCCACAGGAAGATGACATGCTCGGCCTTCCCTCGGGGAAAGCTTGGCGATGCCGTTTCGGCCAGCAGTGGAGCACCGGCAGCGACGGCACCCAGTGCGCCGGTCTGCTTGAGGAAGTCTCTGCGATTCACGGTCGTCATCTGGTTAGAGTCCTAGGTCTGGTGTTAAGTGCATGCTGCTCGCACGTTTTGTGATCGTGTGCTGATCATGTTCGTTCGTCGAATGTTTCGAAAATTCGGTCCCCGCGAGTTGACGTGCGATCAAATCCCCTGACTCCTGAAGCCTGACCCCCGACCCCTCGCGGCCGGTCCATGAATTGGTGCTTCTTGGTTGCGGCTACAAGGCCGCGATCGGTTGTCCAATCAAGGAGTGTAAATCCACTCCGGCGCATTCAACACAGCCCACACAAAGTCTTCCATCCGCAGCCGCCAGTCGTTCTGCAATGCACTTGTCGGCGGATCGCCGCGTCGGGCAGCCGCCTCTTTTTCGAGTGCCAGTGTATTTGCCGGACCATCGACATGGTTCGACCAACTGACATACCGAACTGGTTCATGTTTTGGTGGTTCTGGAGGAATGCGCTCAGACTCGGGAATCACGCGGCTGTCATACCCATCGGCCAACAGCGCGACATACCGTGCTTGCTCTTCAGGCGTTGGCAGCCGTGTGAGCAGGCGGAGAAATGTGCGGTCGATCAGTTGCTCCACGGGTTGATCTTCCAGAGCCAACAGCGTCATCCCATGCCGGTCGCTGAGTCGCGTCAACCACGTACTCATCACGCCGTTTGCATAGATTGCCGGTTGCAGGATGTTCGGCTCAGTTTCCCGCTCGCTGCGCGGCGCCTGTCGCGCGCCCTCCCAGCCATAGGCGGTGAGCACGCTGGCGACCGCCGTGATCCGTGGGAGCGACAGACTCGGTCGATCCCGTTCGTTCGAAGTCGATGCCAGCATCCAGCAGCGTCGCGGCTTGCCGAGTGTGATTGCGTTTTTGAACTCACGAACGCTGTCGACGTCGAGACTTACTTCTTCGAGATCGAACGGCGTTCCAGTCGCATGAAACACAGAGTCGACAATCTGTTCCGCTGTCAATCGTCGTGGGGCCGGAGAGACATACAGCGGACTGGTTTCCGCAAGCGACATGTCCGTCGTTCGCTGGTACGCATGCGAACTCAGAATGAGCCGCGTGATCGCTTTGACGTCGTACCCAGAGGCGACGAACCGCTGCCCCAGCCAACGCAGCAACTCCGGATGCGATGGCCCGGACTTTTCCCAGTCCGAAACATGCTCCACGATGCCGCGTCCTATGAGCCGCGTCCAGATGCGGTTGACCATCACCTGAGCGAACCGCTCATTGTGCGGGGCCGTGATCAGTGCGGCGAGCCGGTCACGATCACTCTCCGGGTGCTCAGCCAGTTGATCTCCAACAGCCTCATCACAGAACCTCGCAAACGGCCACTCTGGCTGCACTTCGACGCCCGGTTGCAGGCTCACTTCAATCAGTGCCTTGCGACCAGTCTGATGCAGCCGATCGTTCGGAACGCTGCTTGACTCGGGCAGCTTGATGGGGCCTTGCTCCAGCATCGCCGCGAGTTGCAGCAAATCCTCCTGCTTCGATACATGAGCTGGTGCGTCGTGGCAGCGCGCACACTTCATTTCGACACCTAGGAACGCCGAACTGACGATGATCCCCTTGGCCGCCATCGGCAGATCGTTTTGCGATGCGGTCGCAAAACCAGCCGGGCCGCCAAACCGTTCGCTCCCTTCCATGCGAATCAGTTCCGTCACGAACAGATCCGCCGGCTTGTTATCGACGAGCGACTCATACAGCCACCAGCGAAACGGCCCGGTGTTGTTGAGTGTCGGATTGATCATGTTGGGGTTCTCGGCCAGCACATCCAGCCAGTAGCCCATCCAGTGATCCGCCCAGCGCGAGTCGGCCAACAGTCGGTTGATCGCATTATCGCGTCGCCGCGCCGGATCATCCTGCTGGAATGCAGCGATCTCTGCTTCGGTTGGCGTCACCCCCACCGTGTCGAGCGTGACCCGCCGCAAGAACGTCAGGTCGTCGCACAACGGATTGAGATCGAGATTGCTCACGTTGAACTGCGGCCAGTGGGCTCCATCGGCAATCCAGCGGCTCAGCAAACCAACCTCAGCCGCACTGAGGCGTTCGCCCTTGGGTGGCATGATGGTCGCTTCGTCGTCGGAAGTAATGCGCTGCAGCAGCGTACCGTGATCCGCCTGTCCTGGCACAACGGCCGGTTCTTCCGATTCGCCGCCGCGCAGCAGGGAAGCACGATCGTCAAGCTGCAATCCCCCCTTGGCCTTCCCGCCTTGGTGGCAGTCATAGCAGTGCGTTTCCAGTATCGGCTGGATGTCCCGATGGTAGTCCACTGCAGACTGACTGCTCTCTCCTACCTCGGTCGCCACTGCGGCGATGCGGGCGGCGATGAAGTGATCGATCTCGTTGTGAGCAGGGTAGCCAGTCGGGAGTGAGGGGACCGCGACTGCATCGACCGCCGCGAGCCACTCCTCAGCAACGCGGCGTCGCTTGGCCCAATAGTCGTCATGAGCTGCACGACAAGCGGCCCGGGCGCGGGCATTCACGTCGTCCAGCCGTTCGCGACGCTCTGCCTCATAGGCTGCCCACCCTGCATCGGTGTAAGCGACTTGTCGATCCCCAGGTGACAGCAACGACCACGATTCACTCCCTGCGAGCGAAATCGCCACAACGGTCTCGCCCAGTTCCGGTCGCTGCTTGTTCTTTCCGACCATGTTGCCGAGCATCGTTTCGAGGATCACAAAGTGCTCCGCTCCCGATGATTCGAACTCACACCATGTCTCACGATTTCCGGGCGGCGCGAACCGGAAGTCGGGACCAAGATCGAGATACTGGTCCTGCACCGCGAGCGGAGTATGCCCACTATTGTCTGTCGTGCGCGGCGCTGTCTCCAGGATCTTTTCGCCGTCAATGAATAACCGCGAAGTGCCGCGTCCTCGCAACAGCAGTCGATGCTTGCCCGGCGGAATCTTAACCATGGCCGAGGCCCGCAGGTGAGCGGGGTTCGCCCGATCGCCACGCACGCCAGTCGAAACATACTTGTGCGGGACTTCGAACAGTCCGAACAGTTCTTCCTCGTACGACTCGGTGACGACCGGCTCATCTGGCCAGCTGTTCGCTTCCGGCACACCATCTTCGCTGATTTGCACCAGCACCTTGCCTGGCGGAATCATTTCCGGCGTCACCGCAGGCGGTGGCGGCACATATTGATAGCGCTGCGCAATCTCCTGAGGATCGAAGCCGCTGCGATAGATCGCCAGATTGTCGAGCCAGCCCCGGAATGAAGAACCTTCGCTACGCGCGTAGCCGGTTCCAATCACTAAATCGTCCGCGTCCTGCACTGGCGGCAGATCGGTCGCACCACTCTCACTCCAGGTGCCAGTGACCAGTTGTCCATCAATGTACGCACGCAGACTGTCACTTTGCCCAAACGTGTACTCGAGCGCGACGTGATGCCAACCGGTTGCCGGAACCGTCGCATCGCTCCACCAGCGATGCCAAGCGCGCTGTCCAGTCTCTGGATGCTGACTGGTGAACAGCAAGCCAAACTGCGCTCCACTGCCGGTCCCCTGGAACCGCACCGCGTAGTTCTGGTTGGTCTCGGGAAAGTCCTCGCCGTCCTTAATGTGCCGGCCTTTGCCGACAACATACGCCACTTCGCCCTTGTTGATCGCGCGGAACTTCACCCAGGACTCGAACCCAAACGTCTCACCTTGTCCAAAGCGGATGTTCGCGAACCCGCCTCGCTCGTGGTCCTTGACCAGGATCGCCCCGAGATGTCCCGTAAAGGACATGGATCGATTGCCGCCTTCAAATCCGGGATACTTTGGGGGACTGGGACCCTCGTCCACGGTCGCCGGTTCACCAACCCATTGCCCTGCCGATGCCGCGCCATCAAATCGCCATTCGAGAATTGGCTCCGCCCTAGCGCAGATGCCCCCCGCGAGCATCACCCCCAGGGCTGTCAACCATTGTGCGGTCGTCACCACGTCATTCCCCATTCGTTGTGTCAGATGTCAGCTCCGCACGTCACAGAGCGCGCTGCTGTCAGTCGATCAACAACGTCGACAAGTCAACATCCCATGCATGCTACTCCATCACCCCGGCAGCCTCCAACGTGCGATTGCCCGAGCGTGCGTCCTCCGGAAACGCCCTCATGACAGCGGGGAATGGTTCCAGTACCATCTGGCCCCTCAGCGCATAAATCGCAAGTTGGTTCTTGGGCGGTTTGGCATTCGGCGTTGAGAAATGGAAAGTACCACCACGTATGGCCGATCGGCAACGACATATTCCGTTCAAGGTCGATATCGCTGGGATCATCGACATTATGGGCTCGTCCCTATACAGCCGGATCGATACACCGATTCGCGAACTGTTGCAGAATGCGCACGATGCGATAGCGCGCCGCCGACGGCGTGAACTGTCCTTTCAGGGACGGATTGATGTGCGACTGGATCCCGAAGCGGGGACGATGTCATTCGCCGACGACGGGATTGGCCTGTCGGCAGTCGAAGCGGAAGACTATCTGGGGACACTCGGTATCGGGATCACGGGGCTGATCAAGCGCGGTCAACCACTGCCACAAGGGGCAGTCGGGGGAGATCGCAGCGATCTGATCGGCCAGTTCGGCGTGGGACTTTTTAGCGCGTTCATGCTGGCAGATCGGCTCACGGTCGAGAGCCGAAGGGAAGAAGATGCCGAAGGGATTCGGTGGTCGGCTGGTGCGGGGACCGAGATCGATCTGGCGAGTTGCGTCCGCGAGACACCCGGGACGACAGTCACGCTGCAACTGAAGCCAGAGTACATCGGCCTGACGAAGGACCCCGAGACGATCGAGAAGGCGATTCGCGAGTATGCAGACTTTCTACCGATCCCCATCTACCTCAACCACGGTTCGAGTCGGGTCAACGTGATCAACGTTGCCTGGTTCGATCCTTCGCCTGACGCGGAATCACTGGAGCTTGCGCTTGCGGAGTATTTCGATGAGTCGCCGCTCGATGTGATCCCTGTCCGCGTGGAGCATCCCGCCTCGCTGGCCGGGGCATTGTACGTGACGCCGCAGCGAGTGCCGGGCTTCAGCGATTTGGCCACAGTCATGGTTACGGTTCGCCGGATGGTGATTTCACGGCGTATTCAGGGACTTTTGCCCGACTGGGCGTCGTTTCTGCGAGGCTGCCTGGAATTGCACGATTGCTCACCAACCGCGAGTCGGGAAGATCTCGTACGGAACGACCAGTTCAATCGCGTGCGGAACACACTCGAGATTCTGCTGTATGAGCATTTCGAGCAGTTGGCCGATGAAGATCCCAACCGCATGGAAGCGCTCATCAACTGGCATCGGTACACGTTTGCGGGTGCGGCGCTGGAGAATCGGCGGCTGCGCGAGTTGCTGCGTCGCTGTTACCGACTGCCGACCTCGCAAGGGCAATTGACGATCGACGAAGTCCTGTCCCGGAGCGCGGCCGATCCCTTGTTTGAAGAAGAAGCGGAACAGGTTGTTTGGTACAACACGGACCGACGTCAAGAACGATGGGTGAATCAACTCTTCAGCGGGCACTCAGCGCCATGTGTGCATACTTTCCGCAGCTTTGAAGAGTCGTTACTGGCCCGGATCATTGCGGACGACCTGGAGGCGGGGATCACGTGTGACTTACGTATCGCCAGTCCGAGCGCTCCCAACTTCGCGACGGCAATTCTTGGCGTTCACGATCTTGAAGAGGCAGACACCGAGTGGGCGGAATACCTGAGGAGTACCGAGTCCCAGATTCTCGTCGGTTCGTTTCAAGCGAAGCAGCCGGTGCTGGCGTTCTTGAATGAACGTTATGAACTCGCCCGCTCGTTCGAGGATCTGCGTCAACGGGGTGACATCCCCAGTGGCTTCCAACGCCTGATCGATTCCCACTTTCGCGATGCTCCTGCCACACAGAATGAAGTGATCCTCAATCGGAATCATCCGCTCGTGCAACGTGCGTTGTCACAGCGTCCAGGGACTCCCTTGAGCAGCGTATTGCGACTGCTGGTGATCAACGCACTCAACAGTGCTGGTGCCTCTGTCTCTGCGCCAGCGCGCGAGACTCAGCAGGAAGATCTCGACTGGATTGCTGAGTGCTTATGGGGTCGGGACGAGTAGTGGGTGGACGGTTTGCCAGGGAACGTGCAGCCGGCAGTTCGACATTCGAAGCCCGCACGAAGTTGGAAGATGAGAAACGGAGCAAACGGGCGCTGTTCGAGAGCGTGCCGCAACCCTAGATCAACACTGCTTACCAGGTCATGGCGGCGAGTGCTTCGTCGGAGACGCGCTGGATGTCGATCGGCCAGAGTTCTTCGGCGGCCTCTTCGTCGACCCCATTGCCTTCAAACAACCGGTAGACGCCCGAGTCAATCAACTTGAAGAATTTGCGGAACCAGAGCATGTTCCGCACGCGTTCGCGTGGATGGTACAGCCGCACTTCGATGCCCGCTTCGAACCAGTCGTACAGCATGCCAAAGAAGCCGCTGGGGACGTACTGGACGTTTTGCATTTCCACCGCCACCGCCCGGCGTCCCTGAATGGAGACCAGGCGATTGAGCGTATCGCGGACCAGCGACAGGTCGGCCCCATCCCAGATCTCCATGTCGCCGATGTCGACAATCGTCACGTTGCGGTCCCGGGTCAGTTGCAGTCCGTGAGTGTACTTGCGTTCGGCCATGTGGTACTCGCCTGAATTGGAGACACAGAGATGATGTCTCTTCAGGCCGCAAGCACCGGACCGTTGTCAAGAGGATTTGACATCGTGTTGAGTGGTTCCACCGCAACTGACCAATTGGTAATCGGTTAGGGAAACTTACTCGGTCGCCTCAGACGCTGCGAAACAGCACCACTGTTGCTTTTCGGGAACCTCGATGCCCGAGCGATGATGCCGTTCGGCAACACTGGGCAGTCTGGGCAGAGTTGTTGCTTGGTGAACAATTTCACGAAGTCGAGACCCTCTGTGGGTAGTCGAATACGCATCAGGGTCTGATTTGGGTGCGATCGGCGATTCTTGCCAGCCGATCAAACAGGGAACCGGTCAGTGGGGATTGCTCCCTGCTCACCCAACTCTCTGCGTGCGCACTCCCAGTTCTCGGGATGGAATCGGAAGGATCTTCTGTATGAGTCGACATCGCATCGTATCCACGGGGGCCCCCAACGTCTTGGCCCTGTTGGTTGCTTGTACGGCGATTACCATCGCGTCGACGAACTTCGATCCGGTCAACACCGGCGGAAGCCCAGGATCGTTGCGGGCGGCGTCAATTACGACTGCGTCGGTCTCGTTGCCACCAGCTCCACCGCTCCCAGAAGCTGCCAATGTCCCGACCGGCCGACCAGCGGAATCGCAGTCGACACTCTCGGGACTGTGGGCAATGAAACTCAATACCGAGATGCTGCAGCGCGGCTGTCTGGCGTTCCAGCAGGTTTCGGACTACACGTCCACGATGATCAAGCAGGAGCGGATCGGTGGTTCGCTCAGCGAATCGCAAACGATCGAACTCAAACTGCGTCATGAACCGTTCAGCGCGTACATGAACTGGCAGACCGGCGATGCTGGTCGGCAACTGATCTATGTCGCGACCGAAAACGACGGCAATCTGCTCGTGCAGCCGGGGGGAATTCGGGGACGCCTGACCGGCGTGCTCAGCCTCGATCCAACTGGAACGCTGGCAATGGCGGAATGTCGTTATCCGATCACGAAAGTCGGACTCGTCGCCCTTGCCGAAACGGTACTGGAACATCAACTGGCTGATGTGAAACGCGGTACGGGCTTCCGTTGCGAGTTGCGAGATAACGAATCGTTCGATGGCCGCCCGTGCTATCTGTTCGTAGTGGAATACGACTCGCAACAGGTGAACGACCTATACCGCAAGTCGGTCCTGTACGTCGACAAGGAACTCTCGCTCCCCACTTGCGTGAAGAACTACACGTGGGGGACCGATGTCGATCCGGAACACATCGACGACGAGACGCTGGTTGAACTGTACGCCTACACGAATCTGAAGCTGGAGCAGCGACTCGAGAGTATCGACTTCGATCCCACGAACCCAGCATACAAGTTGCGGTTCAAGAAGCGGTAAGCGGGCGAGAACCGTTGGGGCCTTCGGCTGGACACCAACCGCTGACATTGAGCGATCCTTACGGGCGCGGCAATGCCCTCTGAGAGTGTTGCAAGCCCGATGCACTTGGCTTGGCCGACGGATGACTTCGCAGATGCGGATCCCCGTTGATCATCTGCGTCGCAACACGTACACGACATCTTCCGTCTCGGCTGTGATCTCGATCTGCCGCCGGATGTCGTAGCAGAAGTCGTGCAGCGCGACGATTTCGAACTCTGGGACTTTCCGCAGCAGGGCATTCATCTGCCTGGCGGTGTAGGTGCGGTAGTCCATTGTGTCGTGGATCTGTTTGTGGCTCGTCGGTGTGTAGACATCGATCGTCAGCCCCAGATGTTCGTTCCGCTTCTTCAGGTCGAGTTCCTTCGACCACATGTGCGAATTGACCTGCAGGTTCCCGCGTCGGGCAACCCACGATTCCGACTCCATCCGCTCGCCGACCGTGGGGGTCAGATGGATGCCGAGGACATACAGTCCCCCCTTGGTCAGTGCGTCTGCCACGCAGTGCAAATGTGCCTCTGCGAGCTTTTCGGTTGGCAAATGCCGAAACGTATTAATCATGTTGAAGGCTGCGTCGAACTTGCGGCGGACCTGGAAGTCCGCCATATCTTCGACGGCAACGCTGCGAGGAAAACCGGCTCGTTCGAGTCGATCGTTGCAGAAGTCGACGGCATGAGGGTTCAGATCATTTCCGGCAACTTCGTAGCCCTTGTGGGCGAACTTGATCAACAGCCGTCCGGTTCCACATGCCGGCTCAAAGACCCGCGTCACAGTGCGGGTCGCGTACCGGGCGTAGCAGTGTTCCAGAAACCGATATTCCGCTTTCCAGTCGGAACCGAACAGCAAATCGTAGTACTGTGGGAAATCGTACAGGTCGCCAGTGATGACTTCAGTCATGAGGAAGCTTAATGCGAAGTTGTAAGGAGGCGGGGAGGCAGGAACAGTGAGCCGGGCATTCCGTTCGTTGGGCGTCGGCCCAGGGAGCGTGTGCTTCCTGGTTGCCGCTACACTTCACCCAGAATCATCCGTGAGGCATGTTCGCCGATCATCACCGACGGCGCGTTTGTGTTGCCGCTGGTAATGGCTGGCATGATGGATGCATCGGCAACGCGGAGCCCGTCGATCCCGTATACCTTTAACTGAGGATCGACAACAGCTTCCGTGCCACGGCCCATCGCGCAGGTGCTTGTGGGGTGGAAGTACGTGGTTGCTGATTGACGGGCGAACGCGATGAGTTCCTGTCGGCTGCGCGGTCCTGGCAGCACTTCGCGTTTGCGCAAGTCATTGAATGCATCTGAGGCTCCCAAATCACGGCACAACTCGATTGCTGCCACCAAGGCGTTCACGTCTGCGTCGCACGCCAGGAAGTTGACGTCGATCGCCGGAGCGGTGTGCGGATCGGTCGAGACAAGTTTCACGCTTCCGCGACTTTGCGGACGGACGATGCTGGGGGCGATTGCGTAACAGTTCTCGTTGGGCAACTGACCGGCCAAATCGGGGGTCGCGAATGGGAACTCGAGCACCACGGGCTGAATGTCGGGACCAAGCAGACCGGGGCGGGAATGCCACCATAACGTTGACTCCGCTCCGTTGTTGCGGGGAGGTGGCAGCGGAATTCGTGCTTCATAGTTGATGCCGCCAGACAAGACATGATCCTGGAGATTTCGTCCCACACCGCAGAGATCATTGACCACTGGAATCCCCAGGGCCGCGAGTTCGATGGCCGGACCAATGCCGGAGAGGAGCAGGACTTGCGGGGAGCCAATCACACCAGCGGACAGGATGACTTCCTGTTCGCACCGGGCCGTCTGGACAATACCATCGTGCTCGAAAGAGACGCCCGTGCACCGGGTCCCTTCGAATTGCAACTGGTGTGTGAGCGCGTTGGTCAGCACGGTCAGGTTGGGCCGCTCCATTGCCGGGCGTAGATAGCCGTCAGCAACAGTGAAACGTTCTCCATCTTTGACCGTGAGGTTGAAGAAGCTTGTGCCGAGCATGGAAGGGCCGTTGTTGTCTTCGACGATCGGCAGGCCAATCGTAGGTCCGGCGGCGACAAATGCCTGAGCAACGGGGTTTGGCTCCTGCGGCGGGGCGACATGGACTGGTCCGCCCGTGCCACGTAAATCGGATGCGGGCCCTTGCCAGTCTTCGATGGCTTTGAACATCGGGAGCACATTGTCCCATCCCCATCCTTCGCAACCCAGGTACGCCCAATGGTCGAAGTCCGATCGATGGCCGCGGACCCACACGCTCGCATTGTGACTGTGGCAGCCGCCGAGCATTTTGGCTCGGGGAACGTGATCGATGCGATCATTGCAGTGCCTCATTGGCGTGGTCGAGTAACCCCAGTCGAGTTCTCCTGGAAACAGCGTGGGCCACTTGACCGGATCACGGACTTCGGGACGCAAGTCCGTTCCACCCGCTTCCAGCAGCAGGACTTGGGTTTCTGGATTGGCGGTCAAGCGATTGGCTAGGACGCAACCGGCAGAACCGGCGCCAACGATGATGTAGTCGTATTGGTGTGACATGGCACGCTGGAAAGGCTGAGTCGCCGTTACTGTGGAGGCTTGTGGAGACGTCGACGACGATCAATGGAGGGATGGTTAGGTGAGCAGAAGCTGATGGCCCGACACAGGGAGGACGGTGTGAAGCGTTGATCGATGTTCAACGAACGGTTGGGGGAGCTGAGGATCATAGTTCATTCAGCAAGTTTTGGGCGTGCTGGTAGTCGACGGTTTGCTCACCACCCTGGATGTGTGGCAACAGGTCGAGCAATTGTTGTCGCGTCGATGCTGCGGACTCGGTTCCCTTGGAAACTCGTCCCAGGCTGACGGCAGCACGCAATGCGAGGGAACAAGCACCCTGTTCCTGGGCCGATGAAATTGCCTGTTGGAACAAGGCGGCCGCAGCTGCGACTGCCAGCGGATCACGATGGATGATCAGTTCTCCACGGTTTCGCAGCACTTCCGCTCGCCAGAACCCTTCGCCGGAATTGTCGGCAAACGCAGTTGCGTCATTCAATGCTGTCTCAGCACGCTCCCATTGTTTGGCGGACAGTGCCGCTTCCGCCAGCAAGGTGTAATAGTACTGGCATCCGAGTTCGGATCCGGTCGACTTCCATTGCTCGATTCCGGTTTCAATTTCCTGGATTCCCTCGGTCGATTTCCCCTGTTGAGAAATCGCCCAGCCCCGCATCACCCGGCACCAACCGAACCAGAAGGCAAAGCCATGCTCTTGAGCGAGCGCGAGTGCCGACTCGGCCGTCGCGCGAGTCTGAGCGATGTCATGCCGGAACTGGTGGATCCACTGCGAGAAGCAAAGTGCGAGTGACAAACTGAAGGAGTGGTCCAGACCTTCGGCGATTTCGACCGCCTGACCGCTGTGCTTCATGGCCTGGGAAATATCCCCTTGCAGCCAGCGTGCCCAGGACAAATAGCTATGGGATGCGATCCAGGGATCCACGACGTCGTAGCGGTACACCTCTGCACGCAACTGCTTCGTCGGCGGAATCTCGATGACCTGCGACAAATGAGGGATTGAGTCGGCCAGACGCCCTTCGTAAACAGGCGGTCCGCCGTGTGCGCGATGTGCAGCAACTCGGAAGTGCGGAACCTGAGTTTCTTCAGCGATGTCAACCAACTGTCTAGCCAATTCATTGGCCTGCGCATACCGGGCCTGCAGCATGTAGTAGCGGAACATTCCGTAGAGAATCGGAAACCGTTCATGCGGGTCGGGCATCGTCGCCGACAGCTCAAGCGCGCGGCTGTAGCTGTGCTCCACTTCCGGCGCGCTGTACCCCAGCGTTGCCTGCAGCGGCACCCCCAGTGCGGTCAACATCTTGACTTCGCGATGCACGCGTTCCGGAGATTCCGGCAAGTGCGAAATCAGGTCGATGCCCATGCCGAGTTGCTGGATCGACTCCTTAAAGGCGCGACGACCTAGAGACGTCATCCCGGCGGCCTCCCAACAGGCGACCGCCTGCGTGTAATCCTCGGCCTCGGTGTAATGCAGGGCGAGCAGTTCGGGCTGTTGCTCGCGGGTTTCGGGGATCAGGGTCTCAATGGCCGCTGCGATGCGTCCATGAAACTGCAAACGCCGCGCCTTGATCATCGAGTTATGGGCGGCATCGAGCAGCAACGCGTGGCGGAAGGTGAATCGTTCGCGCGTTCCGCGTCCACGTGTGAGTAGCAACTCAGCGTTGACCAGTTTGGCCAGTTCTTCGCGAAGCGTCGACTCGTCCAAGTCGGAAGCCGCCTTGACAAGCTCGAATGTGAACTCACGGCCAATCGCGGCGCACAACTGCACGACCTCGATGTTGCTGGCCATGCGGTCGAGCCGCGTCATCAACATGTCCTGCAACGTCGCGGGGATGGCGTGGGAGTGAAAACTGGCCGACGAGCGGGAGGACATCGAATCGCCATCGTCGTCGCTGGTTTCCAGCAGCATCTGAGTGAATTCTTCGACGAACAGCGGCACGCCATCGGTCCGTTCGATGATCTGCTCGATCTGCCATTCGGCGATCGAGTGTCGGGCCTTCGCTTCCATCATCTCGCGAATCTGCCGACGGGTCAGCCGGTTGAGCGCCAGATGCGTCTGATGTGCTTTGCTCCGCCAGGGAGTTTCAAACTCAGGGCGGAACGTCATGACCGACAAGACGCGGTCCTGGCTGCCTTCATTGACAAACAGTTCCAGAAACTCAAGCGTCGTGGGATCGACCCAATGCAGGTCCTCTACGACAAACAGCAGCGGATTCCGTGACGAGAGTTCCTGCAGCCAGTTCAGCAGGAAGTCGAACAGCAATTCCTTTTGCCGCTGGGGAGGGAGGTCGAGTTCCGGATAGGCACCATTGAGCGGAATAGACAACCGGGTGGCAAGGATGGCAACCTCGGTGGGACCATGCAGATCGAGTGAGTGCAGATACTGTTCGAGTTTCGCCAGACGCTCCTGTCCGGCGTCATCGGCTTCAATCCCGGTCTGCCGCTTCAGGCATTCGAGGACGGCGTACAGGCTCGTACTCTGATACTGCGGAGACGCCCGCCACTCCATGACACGTGGGACCTCCTCGGTAATATCCGAGGACAGGATTCGCTGTTTCAGGTCATGCAGCAAACGTGACTTCCCGAGTCCCGCCTCTCCGATCAGCAGCACCACCTGTCCCATGCCCTCAGCCGCCTGTTCCCAGCGATCCAGCAGCAAGCCCAGTTCTCGCTCGCGCCCGATGAGCGGCGTGAGTTCGGCGTGACTCGATTGATCCTGGTCTGCCCGACTGCCAACGACCTGGAACAGGGCGATCTTTCCCGGCACCCCCTTGATGCGGTGTTCCCCGATCGATTCGACTTCGAACTGATTTCTCACGATCCGCGACGTCGCATCCGTGATGACGAATTGCCCTAGTTCCGCCACCGAGTCGAGCCGATTCACCACCGTGCGCACCTTGCCGCCGATCGAAATCGACAACCCTTGCGTGGAGTCGTCGGGACCGGCTTTCGCTTCCGCGATGGCAACTTCGGTATGCGCGACAACGCGGCCAGACAACTTGACGGAGTGCTTCTTCTCGACGAGTCGCGAAATGTTCGACAACTCGTGCAACACATTCAGTCCAAACTGCATCGCACGCTGGGCTGAATTCTCGAATACCTGCGGGAAACCGAAACAGACCGAGATTCCATCCTCCGTTTCCTGCAGTACGCTCCCCTGCAGTTCGTTCGCCAGCCGGCGGCAGGTATCCTGAAAAGCTCTGAGAACGTCGCTTTGTTCCTCTGGGTCGAGCGTTTCCAGAATCTCTTCATTCTCGAACACATCACAGCCCGCGTTGACCACGGTCACCTGGCGACGCTGCGCCTGACGAATGTGGCTCTGGGAACTCGACACCTGGTCGGACCCTGCCCCCCGAATCGATTCCTCATCTCCAGAGGCCAAAGTCTGCGGCGGGACAATGGCCGAGGCATCGTCCATATCTGTGACACCGGGGATGACAGTGGGCTCATGCTGCTCCCGCAGATCTTCCTGGGGCAGCATTTCCGGTGGGGCCGGACGTGGCGACAGCGTTTCCGCCGGGGGAGAGTGCGTGGGGTTCACGGTCGGCATCCTGGGGGGCGCAACAACGCCTGGACCGACTTGCGGGGGATTCAGGGGATGAGCAAGCACGCCTGATGCCAGGACACCGCGCAATTCCAGCGCCATGTCGTCGGCAGTGAGATACCGCCGCGAAAGTGACTTGGTCATTGCCCTCAGACAGATGCGCTCGAGATCCGGTGGCAAATGCCGCACCAGTTGACGCGGTGGCTGCGGCTCGTCGGACCGGACTTGTCGTAACAATTCTGCGGTATCGCGGGCCTGAAAGGGCATGCGGCCGGTCATCAGACGGTACAGCATCACGCCGAGCGAATAGATATCGGTCCGCCCGTCAATGCGGTGTCCCGCCCCCGATGCCTGCTCCGGCGACATGTACCCTGGTGTCCCGGAAATCTCGCCCAACTGCGTTCCCACCGCACGTTGGGAATCGCTGACGGAGAGTCCAAAGTCAACAATCACGGGGACGCCATCGGCGTTGATGATGACATTTGCCGGCTTCAAGTCCCGGTGAATTGTTCGCTGGGCATGCGCGTGCGCGAGGGCATCGGCAATCTGTGCGAAAATTTGGACACCAGCCCCCAAGTCGACCGGCGTCCGTTTCATCCACGTTGACAGGCTTTCCCCCTCCACGAAGTCGAACACGATGAAACAGCGGTTCGGCTCGGTCACAATGTCAAACACCGTGACAATACCGGGATGGCTTAATTGTGCCAGTTGCCGGGCTTCGGTCAGGAACTCTTCTTCAATCGCTGGCGTGAGTTCCTCGACCCGGGGAACCTTAATCGCGACCTTGCGCCGTAAGGTCGGATCGAAGCCTTCATACACGACTCCAAAGCCACCCTTGCCGAGCACACGAGTGAGATCGTAACGACCCAGTCGGGTCAGTTCCGGTTCATCCTGAGAAGAAGTCATTGCTGGCTTCGGCGTAGTCTGGGGACGTTCGGTTTGCTGGTTTTGACCGCGGGTCAACCGATCTTTGAGCACCGTCTCGTCGAGCGACATGGAATTCGATTCTTCATCCCGAGCAGCGGGTGGCTGTCGATCCGGCTCAGGGACGGCGGGGGTTGGTTCGGAACCGTTCATCGGCTAGCAGATCCGCGACTGAACAACTCCGATCTGGCCCGGAGTAGAAACGCTCGAACTGTCCCCAACCTTGCGGGCTCGGGACACGAGATCAGAATACACCGGTAAACCAGCTGACCGCCACCGTAAAGCTGTCGAACTGCGTGAGTTCATCTCGATTCGCGTCGGTTAGCAAAACGCTCACAGTACCTGTTGCGATGTCGACGGAGATCAAGCGGTGTTTGTCGGCTGGGTGAACAGCGGTGTTTGCCGACAGCGTGAACATTCCGGATTGCGGGATTTCGGAGTGGCTAGAAGGTGGACCAACTGCGAAGGTCGGCCAGCTGTGGACGACGACTCCGCGAATACAATGGGCAATGACTGACCAGTCTGAGTTTCGACGCTACACTTCCAGTGTGTTGGCAACGCCGCATTCGTTCAGTTCCCGCATCGTCTCTTGTACGCTCGCATCTTTTGTCCACATCTGCCCCAACTCCGGAGCCATCGCCCAAAGCAGCGCCGAAACGGCGGCGCAAGTCGATGCGTCAATTGGTGGAGGAATGGTCCTGGCAGCGTCGGCTTTGGCGGGAAGCGAAAAATGGCTGGAAAGGGGTGCTCGCCAGCGTCGTGTTCCATGCGATTCTGCTGTTCTTGATGACACTGTTCATCGTGACCGCGTTCCAGGAGGAACCGCAAATGCTCTACCTCAGTTGGGGGACTGCGGTTGAGGAGGAGCCGGAAGTGATCACTCCGGACGTAGAGCCGATTCGCATCCCGTCGCTGTCGATGAACAATTCACCGAGTCGGGAAACGCCCGATCCCCAGCCTGAGCAGGAAGCGGCCCCTGCGACAGAGCCAAAGCCCGCCGTGCGGCCAGTCAATGTTTCGGCAGCATTGGCCAATCGGCCGCGTCGCTCCCTCGGCTCACCCAGTCCGAATGCGAACGATCTCGATCTGCGTGAGGCGCTCGACCGGGCGACTGCCTGGATTGCCCAGCAGCAGTACGAAGATGGACACTGGAGTTTGAACGGTCCGTATCCCGATGCCGGGTCGATCCAGACCAGCACCGGCGCGACATCACTGGCGCTGCTGGCCCTGCTGGGCGATGGGCACACGCATGTCGACGGGGAATACAAGTCCCAGGTGGACAAGGGGCTACGGTGGCTGATTCGGCAGCAACGCCCCAGCGGCGATCTGTTCGACATCCTGGAAGAGGGGCGGGAGCCGCATTTCTACGCGCACGCTCAAGGTACCATCGCCTTGTGCGAGGCATTGGCACTCACCGGTGATGAATCGTTGCGTGCTCCGGCGGAGCGAGCGGTGCAGTTCCTCGTCGACGCGCAGAATCCGGTCCAGGGCGGTTGGAAGTATCGACCGCTGACTGAGACCGGCATTGGTGATCTGTCAGTCACTGGTTGGGCTCTCATGGCGCTGCACACCGCTCGCATGGCCAAGATTCCGGCGCCGCTTGAAGTCTACATGGTTTCTGACCGCTTCCTCGATTCCGTGCAGGAGCAGCAGCTCAATCGCTCGTTGTACAAGTACCGGCCCGACTTTCCGGTCGATGAATCCCAACGGATGTCGATGACCGCCGAAGGGCTGCTCTGCCGACAGTGGCTCGGCTGGGAAAAGAACGATCCGGCAATGAAGCGGGGTGTCGACTTTCTGGTCTCCACACAGAACCGACCCGAGTGGCTCGCGCATCGGCGGAACGTCTATGCCTGGTACTACACTGCGCAAACATTGCACAATCTGGGCGGAAGTCGTTGGGAAAAGTGGTTTGCCGAGGTGCAGCACCTGATCCTCAAGCATCAGGCGACGGCGGGTCCGACGCGAGGCAGTTGGCATCCGAGCCGCCCCCCAGGAGCATTTCAGGAACGATCCCACGACGCCGGCCGGCTCTACCTGACGGTCATGTGCGTGCTGATCCTGGAAACGCCGCACCGGCATCAACCGGTCTACGCCGAGGAACCATCTCCAATGTCCGGTGGTCGCTGATCGTCGAACGATCCGAGACGTTGGGGACATTGGACAAACGGTGCTTCTGTCCCAACTCTGCCAGCGCTGGAGGCGTCCGTCTGATATCTGACAGGTGCCGATTGGCAGGAAGGATTGCCGATTGCTGACTGCTGATTGCTGACGGTCGATTGGGTGGCCTGCCAGTTCCGTATTCGAGGCGTTATCATCGGCACTGAGACGGTGGCATCGGTTGAGCCGCCACTCCTGGTGAGTTTGAATCAGTGGAGGATGTGCAGACGTGGCGGAGCAAAAAACTCAGTACACGGTTCTGGCTCGGCGGTTTCGACCGCAGACGTTTGATGACGTCGTCGGCCAGCAGCATGTGGGGCAGTCGCTGCGGAATGCAATT